>JBKJON010000347.1:0-3098 GCA_046595715.1 Marmoricola sp. | reverse complement strand
CTCGATCCGGCCGGGTGGCGAAGCTCCACCATCTCGGTGTCGGCCATCAGCTTGCGTGCCCATTGGATCGCCCCGATGCCGATCAGGAGTAGCGCGAGGCCCAAAGTGACGCCGAGCGCGACGTTGGAGGCGCCGAGCCCGAGGAAGACCGTCGGGTTGTCGCCGATGTCGAGGGTGAAGTAGGCGACGCAGAAGAGCAGCGTGAAGATCGTGGAGATCCCGAAGAGTGCGGCGACCTGGCGCTCCGCGCGGATCGCGGCCGACTCATCGACGTCGGTCGGACGGGGCAGGTGCGCCGGCAGACCCGGATCTGCGATCGGGTCCGACTCGGTCAGGGCGAGCTCGTGCTTGTCGCTCATGCCTCACGCTTCTTCCTGCTGGAGCGGGCGGTGTGGGCCGCGATCCACACGGCTGCGCCAGTGAGGCCACCGATGCCGAGAAGCCATGCGAACAGGCCCTCGGAGACTGGCCCCAGGGAGCCGAGCGTGAAGCCGCCGTAGTTGGGGGTCGTCTCGGTCTTCTTCAGGTAGCTGATGATCTGGAGCTTGTCCTCGGGGGTGAGCACCTTGTCCGAGAACACCGGCATCTGCTGAGGGCCGGTGAGCATCGCCTCGTAGATGTGCTTCTCCGAGACTCCGCGCAGCTTCGGCGCGTAGCGGCCCCGGGGGAGCGCACCACCGCCGCCGGCGAAGTTGTGGCAGGCGGTGCAGTTGGTGCGGAAGAACTCGCCACCGCGAACGATGTCCTCGGTGCTGGCGTCCTTGGACTGGTAGTTCGAGAGGTCCGGCACGTCCGGTCCAGGACCCAGCGAGGAGACGTAGGCGGCAAGGGCCTCGATCTCAGCATCGTCGTACACGGGGGGCTTGCGCTCGGCCTGGGTACCGGGCTGTGCCATCGGCATCCGGCCGGTCCCGACCTGGAAGTCGACAGCCGCGGCTCCAACCCCGATGAGCATGGGGCCGTACTGGCCGCCCTTGATGGTGGGGATGCCCTCGGCGTTCTTGCCGTGGCACGAGGCGCAGCCGACAAGGAACAGTGCGCGACCCTTGGCCACCATGTCGGCGTCCACGGCCTTGGACTGCGCCGTCGCCGGAGACAGCAGTGAGACCACGCCGCCGGTGAGCAGCAGGGCCAGCAGAAGCACCACCGGGGTGGCGATCCTGCTGCGGCGTCCTGCCGAGATCCGGCCGGAGATCCGATGTGAGAGCCGCGAAGAGATTCGCACCAGGCAGTCCTTAGGGTCCGTACTACTTGAGGAGGTAAACGGTAGCGAAGAGGCCAACCCAGACGACGTCGACAAAGTGCCAGTAGTACGACACGACGATCGCGGTCACAGCCTACTCGTGGGTGAACTTGCGGGCCAGGAAGGTGCGCCCGATCACGAACAGGAAGGCGATCAGGCCACCCGTGACGTGGATGCCGTGGAAGCCGGTGGCGAGGTAGAACACCGTGCCGTAGGCAGATGAGGGGATCGTCACGCCCTGGTGGACCAGCTCGGCGTACTCGAAGGCCTGGCCACCGATGAAGACCGCGCCCATGACGTAGGTGAGTGCGAACCACTCGCGCAGGCCCCACAGCTTGACCTGCAGGACAGTGCCTGAGCGTCCGACGATGCCCTTCTCCGCCTGGAACACGCCCAGCTGGCAGGTCAGCGAGGAGAGCACCAGGACCGTGGTGTTGACCAGCGCGAAGGTCACATTGAGCTTGGCGGTCTCCTGAGCCCACAGCTCGGGGCTGACCGCGCGGATCGTGAAGTACGCCGCGAACAGTGCCGCGAAGAACATCAGCTCGCTGGAGAGCCAGACGATGGTGCCCACACTGACCATGCTGGGACGGTCGTGATGCCCGTGGAGTCGGGATGCCGGAATAGCCGTTGCTGTCGCCACGGGATCATTATTGCCCTAGGTGCCCAGCAGGGCACCAATGCCCCCGGTGTTTCGTTGTGAAGTGTCTCCTACCCTGTAGGTGTGCCGCCTTTCTCGCCCTCGGCGGTCTTCACCGAGTGGGGACTTTCGCCGTACCTCTTCGTGCTCGTCGTGTGGACCTCAGGGCTCTACTTCTACGGGGTGTGGCGGCTCCACGAGCGTGGTGACCACTGGCCCGTGGGGCGCACCTTGGCCTTCGTCGTCGGGGGGATGGGGTCGTTCTACTTCGCGACCAGCTCGGGCATCGCGGCCTACGACACCACGCTGTTGAGCGTGCACATGGTCCAGCACATGATCCTGTCGATGGCGGTGCCGCTGTTCGTCGCGCTGGGAGCCCCGGTCACGCTGCTGCTGCGCACGCTGCCACGTCGACCGCGGGGGTGGTTGCTGGCTGTCCTGCACTCGCGGGTCGCCAAGGTGCTGAGCTTCGCGCCGCTGACCTTCGCGCTCTACGTGCTCAGCCCGTGGATCCTGTACTTCTCTCCCTGGTACGGCGCCACGCTGCGTTCAGCCCCGCTCCATGAGTTGATGCACGTGCACCTGGTGGTGGTCGGTGCGTTGTTCTTCACCCCGATCCTGGGCATCGACCCCGTGCCCGGACGGGTCAGCTACCCCTTTCGGATGATGATGCTGGTGCTGACGCTCCCCTTCCACGCCTTTCTCGGCGTCACGATCATGGGCCAGACCCGCCTGCTGGGCGGCGACTGGTATCCCTCACTCAAGGCCTCGATGTCCTGGCTGCCGGACCCCTACGACGACCAGCACCTCGCGGGCGGGATCCTGTGGGGGTCTGGTGACCTGATCGGCCTGTTGCTCTTCAGCGTGCTGTTCGTGCAGTGGGTCCGTGCCTCGATGCAGGAGGCGCGACGTGAGGACCGACGCCTGGACCGGCTCGAACGACTCGAGTCCCGGGACCGGTAGCATCGACGCCGTGACCAGCCCCACATCGAAGAACTCCGCCCGCGTCACGGTGCTCGTCTACAGCGACGACATCGATACCCGCCAGCAGGTGATCATGGCGCTGGGCAAGCGTCCCCACCCGGACCTGCCCGAGTTGGAGTACGTCGAGGTGGCGACCGAGCCCGTGGTGATCCAGCAGATGGACTCCGGGGTGATCGACCTCGTCATCCTCGACGGCGAGGCGGTACCGGCCGGTGGCATGGGCATCGCCAA
>JBKJON010000035.1:0-4789 GCA_046595715.1 Marmoricola sp. | reverse complement strand
GCACCGCCGAGCTCTACGACGCGGTGATGACCCGCATCCGGACGACTTTTCCACGGGCCGGAGACCTCGACATGCTGGGCGCGCACTCCTCGCACTCCTACCAGACGGGGACCAACCTCTACTTCGTCTACGACTACGCCATCGACTGCGAACCGCGGGAGGAGATCGAGCTCTACCACCAGCCACTCAACGCGATCGTGGTCGAGGAGGCGCTCCGCGTCGGTGGCTCGATGGTGCACCACCACGGGGTCGGCAAGTACCGCACGCCTTGGGTCGCGCAGGAGCACGGCAGCGCGTGGTGGCTCCTGACCGCGCTCAAACGCACCTTCGACCCGCACTCGATCATGAACCCTGGCACGCTCTTCCCGCTGGGTGACGACGGCCTGCCCCTCGGTCTCGAGCCTCCACTGCCGTGAGCGCCTACTTCCTGGCGATCGACGGAGGCTCGCAGAGCACCAAGATCTCCGTGATCGACGACGCGGGACACGTGCACGCGTCGAGTCGGACGCCTTTGCGGGACTACGACCTCGGCCCCGGTGGCCGCGCTGTGCACCCGGGAGACGACCTGTGGGACACCCTGGTGGAGACCTGCCGGACCGTCCTGGCGTCCTTCGGCGGAGGCGCCACGGCGATCACAGCGGTGGGCCTGTGCAGCATCCGGTCCTGCCGCGCATTGATGGACGGGTCCGGGCACCTGAGCGAACCGGTGCTGAGCTGGATGGACGACCGCGTCTCGCAGCCCCTGGCGGAGCCCGACCCGGCGGTGCGCACGGTCGCCAGCGCGGGGGGATACCTGACGCTGCGGCTGACCGGCGAGCGTCGGGACAGTGCGGCCAGCTATGAGGGGATGTGGCCGTTCGACCCGCTGACGCGCGAGTGGTCCAGCAGTGCGCAAGAGCTGGCGCGGACCGGCATGCCGCGTTGGTTGCTGCCCGACCTCGTCGAGCCGGGCGCCCTGCTGGGGATGGTCACCACGGCCGCCGCCGCCGCGACCGGACTACCGGCCGGGTGCCCGGTCTTCGCCACCGCGAACGACAAGGCGGTCGAGGCGCTCGGCGCTGGACTCGGGGCACAGGACACGACCCTGCTCTCGCTGGGGACCTACGTCGCGGCGATGACCGTCGGTGACGAGCGCACGCTCCAGCACGACGACTACTGGGTGAACGCCGCGGCCATCCCGGGCCGATCTCTCTACGAGAGCGCCGGGATCCGCCGAGGCATGTGGACCGCCACCTGGCTCCGGCAGCTTGTCAGCGCGGGAGCGCAGGGGACAGTGGACCAGGACGCGCTCCAGCACTGGCTGACGGCAGGCGCCGAGCAGGTACCGGCCGGCTGCGGCGGGCTGATGGTCATCCCGGACTGGCTGGCTCCCGGACACGCCAGCCACCGCCGGGGGGCGATCCTCGGGCTCCAGGGCTCGCACGGTGCACCGCATCTGTACCGCGCCGTCCTCGAGGGCATCGCCCTGACCATGGCCGCGCATGCGGAGGCCATGGAGTCGGCGCTGGGGACGACGCCGGAGCGCTTGGTCGTCTCGGGCGGCGGGTCGCGCTCGGACCTGATGATGCAGATCGTCGCGGACGTCTTCGCCCGACCGGCCCAGCGGGCCGGGGTCCCGGACGCCGTCGCGGTCGGTGCCGCGATCTGCGCCGCTGTGGGCAGCGGCGTGCACCTGGGCTTCGAGGAAGCGATGGCGGCCATGACCCGGCCCGGCCGGGTCTTCGAGCCTGTCCCGGAGACCCGGGACCGATACGCCAAGCTGCGAAGGGACTTCGCTGCCCTCCCCGAGTTCACCGATCCGATGTTCCGACGGTTGGCCAGTCTCGAGTGACCGCCGTCAGTCTCCCAGCTCGTAGCGCCGCCGCTTGACGAAGGACGAGAGCCGATCCTCCAGCTCGGCGTCGAGCTGCGGTGCGGTGTAGCTGTCGATGGTGGAGCGCCAGATCTGTCCTGCCCGGACGGCGGCATCGGGGGCGCCGTTGCGGGTCCAGCGCTCGAAGTTCTCCGTCGAGCCGAGCAGCGGCCGGTAGAAGCATTCCCTGAAGCGTTCCAAGGTGTGCATCGCACCCAGGAAGTGGCCGCCGTGGCCGACCTCCTGGTGCGCTCCGAATGCCAGCGACTCCTCATCGACCTCCAGCGGAGTGAACTGCCGGCGCAGCGTACGCAGGATCTCGATGTCGAGGATGAGCTTCTCCGGGCAGGAGACCAGCCCGGACTCCAGCCAACCGGCCGCTTGCACGACGAGGCTGGCACCTGCGCCGAAGGCGGCCTGGAGGGTGTTGAACGCTTCGTACCCAGCCTGGGCATCGACGACCTGGCTCGACGTCAGGCCACCGCCGCCGGCTCGCCACGGCAGGTTGTAGTGCCGCGCCAGCTGACCCGAGGCGTACAGACCCTGTGCGGACTCGGGTCCGCCGAAGCTCGGTGAACCTGACTGCATGTCGATGGAGGAGAGGAAGGAGCCCATCACCGCGGGTACCCCGGGCCGGATCAGCTGCATCAAGGCGATCCCGGTCAACACCTCCGCGGTCTGTTGCGTCAGTGCCGCTGGGACCGTCACCGGGGACATCGCGCCCATCAGCAAGAACGGTGTCACCACCACCGCTTGTCCTGCCTTCGTGTAGGCCAGCAGGGCCTCGAGCATCCGGGTGTCGTAGCGAAGCGGGGAGTTGACGTTGACGATCGACATGATGGACGAGGTGGGGCGTGGGTCGTCGGTGCTCCCGGGCACGAAGAGATCCTGCCCGGCATGGATCATCCGGACGAACTCGATGCTGTCCTCGGCGTTGGCGGTCGAGAGCGCGGACCCGAAGACCGGCTTGGAGGTCGACCTGGTCGCGGTGAGCAGCATGTCCAGGTGACGGGAGTCCAGCGGCGAGTCGTCAGGCTCGATCACCGGCATCGTGACGAGGTCGAGCTCGGGGAAGGAGTGCACCAGCTTGGCCATCAGCTCGTAGTCGGCCTGCGTGCCGACACGACGCTCGTCGCCCACCCTGAAGAAGGGCGGCCCGGACACCGAGGTGAACACCATGTTCCGGCCGCCGATGGTCACGCTGTGCCGCGGGTCGCGGGCCCGCAGGTGGAACTCGCTCGGAGCCAGGGCGACCTGTTCCAGGACCCAGTCGGGATCGAAGTGCACGACTTCGCCGTCAACGCGCTGGCCGGCCTGGCGGAGCAGGTCAAGCGCCTCGTCGTGCATGAACTCGATGCCGATCTCGCTGACCAGTCGCCTCCAGCCGCCCTCGATGATCTCGATCGCCTGCGGGGACAGCACCTCGACGTACGGCATGTCGTTGCGGAACATCAGATGCCACTCCTGTGGTTGCGTGGACGGGCGCCCGCTGGGTCATGCGGACTGTCGGCGATGACCCGGGCGGAGGTTCGCCGTCCTACGACGTGGACGGAGAGCTCGGTGCCCACCTGTGCACATGCCCGGTCGACGTACCCCAGCGCCAGACTCTTGCCCACGCTGTGGCCGTAGCCGCCGGAGGTGGCGAAGCCGACCCGACGCTCACCGGACCAGATGGGGTCGAACGTCCCCGCCTCGGCGTCGATGCTGTCGACGACCAGCGTGACCAGCCGCTGCGGCGCCCCCCGGTCCCGCTCTCGCAGCGCCGCGTCGCGGCCCTCGAAGGCAGGCTTGTCGAAGGCCACGAACCGGTCCAACCCGCTCATCCCCGGCGTGTAGGCCCAGGTGAACTCACGCGACCAGATGCCGAAGGACTTCTCCAGGCGCATCGCGTCGAGGGCCTCGTAGCCCATCGGGACGACGTCCAGCCCGTCCCCCGCCGCGCGCAGCAGGCGGTACAGCGCCGCCAGCTGGGTGGCGGGCACGTTCAGCTCATAGCCCAGCTCTCCGGTCACACTGAGCCGTCCCGCTCGCACGCGGTGGGGACCCAGATCGAGCTCGGTGGCGTGCAGCCAGCGCAGGTCAGCGACCTCCGGCGTGAGGCGGGACATCAGTTCCAGCGACTGCGGCCCGGACAACGACACGCCGGCGACCCGGTCAGAGATGTCGTCGAGCGTGACGGTTCCGTCGGTGGGTAGGCGGTCTCGAAACCACCGAAGGTGCCAGGCCCGCAGGTAGTAGGACCCCATCAGCCAGAACTCGCCCCCGGCCCAGCACGTCGTGGTGAGGTCACCGGTCAGGCGCCCCGAATCGCTCAGCATCGGGGTCAACCGGATGCGCCCCGGCTCCGGGATGACGCCGGCCAGCAACCGGTCGAGCCACGCCCCGGCGCCAGAGCCCTTGATCTCGAAGCGGGAGAACGCCGTCGTGTCCAGCACGCCCACCCCGGCCCGGGTGGCGTGCACCTCCGCGGCCACGACGTCGAAGGCGTTGCTTCGCCGTAGCGACGGGGTCTCGGCGAAGTCCGGTTCGTCGGGGACGAAGTAGCGGGGAGTCTCCAGTCCCCAGTTCACTGCGAAGTGGGCGCCCTGGGCGACCAGCTGCTCGTGGATCGCGCTCTGCTTCAGCGGCCGGCCGGCCGGAAGCTGTTCGTTGGGGTAGGTCATCACGAACCGACGCTGGTAGAACTGACCGGTCGTGGCGGTGAGGTACCCGTCGGCGCTGGCGAACGATCCGTAGCGGGCGACATCCATGCCGAAGACATCGCGCTCCGGCTCGCCGTTCACCATCCACTGCGCCAACGACAGCCCCACCCCGCCTCCCTGGCTGAATCCCGCCATGACTCCGCACGCGACCCAGAACCCGGGTAGCCCGCAGACCGGCCCCACGAGCGGGTTGCCGTCCGGGGTGAAGGTGAAGGCGCCGTTGACCCACTTCTTG
>JBKJON010000581.1:0-2525 GCA_046595715.1 Marmoricola sp. | reverse complement strand
GGTGTAGAGCGCGAACCGACCACCCTCGAGACCTTCGATGACGTGCAGCTCCCACGGCGGCCGGGTGAGGTCGAGCTAGTGGTCCGTCTGTGAATTGATCTGGCGGAGGGTTTCGCGGCCGCGTTGGACTTTGGCGATGATCTCGTTGGCGGTGGCTTTCCAGATGAAGGGCTTGGGGTCTGCGTTCCAGTGTTCGGCCCAGGTGGTGATGGCCTCGGAGAGCTCGGTGACGCTGGTGAAGGCGCCGCGGCGTAGCCGGCGGTCGGTCAGTTCCTTGAACCATCGCTCGATCAGGTTGAGCCAGGAGCTCGATGTTGGCGTGAAGTGCAGGTGCCATCGCCGTCGGTCGCGGTGGGCCAGCCACTTCTTGATCTCGGGGGTGGAATGCGCGGACAGGTTGTCCAAAACGACGTGCACCGCCAGACCGCGCGGCACCGTTGTGTCGATCTGCTTGAAGAACCTCAAGATGTCGGCGCCGGTGTGGCCCTTGTTGAGTCCGGTCAGAACTTCCCCGGTGGCGATGTTCATGGCGGCGAACAGGTCGATGGTTCCGTTGCGTTTGTAGTCGTGGGTCATCGTGCCGGCACGGCCCGGTTTCATCGGCAGTGAGGGCTGGGTGCGGTCCAGTGCCTGGCACTGGGTCTTCTCGTCGTAGGAGAACACCACTGCGCGTGCGGGCGGGTTCAGATACAGGCCCACGACATCGACGAGCTTCTCCTCGAACCGGGGGTCGTTGCTGACCTTGAACGTCTCGACCCGCCAAGGCTTGAGGTTGTGATCGGACCAGATCTTCGCCACCGCGTCCTTGCCGATCCCCACGCGGGCAGCCATGGAACGAGTCGACCAGTGAGTCGAGGTGTCCGAGGGTTTCTCGGTATGGGTCAGGCGCAGCACCTCCTCGACCGTCCCCGGTGGCAGCGAGGGCTTACGTCCACGACCCTTCGCGATCATCCCGACCCCAGCAGTGCCCTCGGCCTCGAACCGCGTGCGCCAACGACGCACCGCATCGGCATCCACATCGCACCGGCGCGCGATCTCCGCATTCGCGACACCATCGGCAGCCAGCAGCAGGCCCCTGGCCTGACGCACCACCCGATGCGGTCGACTCGTCGATCGCGACATTGCCACCAGCTCTTCGCGCTGCGCAGGTGTCAGTTTCAGGGCAGGAGCAGCAGGTCGAGGCATGATCCAAGAATACCCCGAATCCCCTTGCTATTTCACAGACACACCACTAGGCGCGACCGACTGAAACGTCGGCGTACCGGCTCGTCTACCCAGGCGGTCACTGCGTACGCTAAGAAGAATACGACGAGGAAGGCGAGGATCGCCGCGGCCGGGTGAGGCAGTCCCAGGGATGTCAGCCGCAGCATGATGGCAAATCCGATGAACTGGTGGAGCAAGTACAACTCATAGGAGATGCGCCCCAGGAACCGCAGGGGCGCCGAGTCCATACCCAATGAGTTCACGAGAACGACCGTCAGAACGACCCCGAGCGCGACCGCGCCGACTGCCGCCGAGTTGAGCGTTCCAAGGGCTGCGATCACGCCCAAGCTGAGCGCAGTAGCACTCAGCACCCCGAGGTCACGCCGCCCTCGTACGATGAGCAGTGCGACAACACCGAGAGCGAAGAAGGGGACGAAGTCGACGACAATGTGTGCCGAGGTCACCCACTGCGAGTCGGAACCGACGTGGAAGCCTATCGCTTGGTACCGCCCAGGGAGTACGGCAGCAACCGCCGCGGTGATCGCTACCCATGCGGTCACGGTCCAAGCGATGCGTCTCTCCGTCAGCAGCCCACACGCGTGTAGCACAGCAGCCTGGACGTAGAAGGCAAGCTCGGCGGCTAGCGTCCAGTAAACGCCGTCCACCCCGTTGACCCCGAAGAACTTGTTCAGCATCGTCACGTTGAGCAGGACGCGGTCCAGGGAGGGCATGCCGCCCGGCAGACCGAGCGTCGCTACGACGAGAAGAGTCAAGGCCATGCTGGCCCAGTAGGCCGGGAACAGACGCAGAGCCCTCGCCTTAACGAATTTCTGGACCGAACCTGTCCGCAAAGACATGAGGATGACGAAGCCAGAGATTACGAAGAGAAGGTCGACACCTCTGACGCCTAGCGACGCGCCCGGGAGATGAGTGCCACCGTAGAGCCGCGGATACTCTCCGAAATAGTGGAATCCCACGACCATCAGTGCGGCCACGCCGCGCAGACCGTCGATCGGGCGAATGCGCTGGCTCGTCGACAGATTCTGCTGATCTGCCACAATGTGTCCGAGATTCACCGGAGAAGCGTAAGGCATGCCTGGAGATGCGACCCCACTTCTGACGCTGCGGACCAGACCACCCATGGATTGCGGAAAGGTCGCGCGCCACACCGGCTGCCATCGGTCATTTCAGCAGTTCCGCATAGATCGAGCATGTCTGCTCGGCCTTCTTCGCCCATCGGTAGTTGGTCACGGCGTAGTCGATACCGGATCTGCGCATGTCGAGCTGGCGATCGTCATGAGCGTGCTCGGCGAGGCGCTCCA
>JBKJON010000528.1:0-11210 GCA_046595715.1 Marmoricola sp. | reverse complement strand
TGATACGTCGCGATGTGCCCGCCGACCTCGAGGCCTTTGCGGTGGGCGCTCGAGACCATGACTGCGGCGTTCCAGCGGATGAACGCCCGGATCCGACGCTCGGTCTCCTCGTCGCCGGGGAACCAGGGCTCCCGTTCGGGCGCGATGGTGTTGATGTAGTCGGTGCTCCGCAGGGCGGGGACGCCGACCGACTGCTGGCGTGCGCGTTCGAGAAGCCGCAGCATGACGTAGCGCGCGCGGTCGCGTCCACGGTCACTGACGAGGGAGTCGAACGAGGCCAGCCAGTCCTGGGTCTCGTCGGGGTCGATGTCGGGCAGCTGGGTCGGCAGGCCCTCGTGGATCACGGAGACGCGCTGGGTCGCAGCGGGCTTCTGAGTGGTGTCTTGGGAGTCGCTCACCCAATCATCGTGTCACTTCTGGGCACGAGAGAACATCTACTGACGGGTAAGCATGGAGATGGGGGCCCGGCCGGGCGGGGGTCAGCCGGTGCCGGCCTCGCCGGGCGCGAGGTCGCCGGTCGTCACGGCACCCTCGACGGCCCGCTTGATCAGGCCCTCGAGGTCCAGACCGGTGGTGGTCTTGAGCATGGCGAGCGTCTGGACGACGTTGTCGGTGACCTGCTTGGGCAGCGCACCGGCGCCGTCGGTCGAGACGATGGTGAGCTGGTCGATGGCAGCGATCGGGGCGGCCACCTCCCTGGCGATCTGGGGCAGCACCTCGATCAGCATCTGCAGGACGGCGGCGTCGTTGTAGTGGGCGAACGCCTCGGCCCGCTTGTCCATGGCCTCGGCCGTGGCCTGTCCGATGGCCAGGGTCGCGGCCGCCTGGGCCTCACCCTCGGCGCGGGTCGCCTCTGCCTCCGCGACACGGCGTGAGCGCTCGGCCTCGCCGCGCTTCTGGCCCTCGATGGCCTCGGCCTCGGCGAGCGCGGCCCGCCGGGACTTCTCCGACTCACCGCTGAGGCGTGTCTCCTCGGCCTTGGCCTGGGCGTTCGCGATGGATGCTGCCTTGCGGGCCTCGGCCCCGAAGATCTCGGCGGTCCGGTTGGCCTCCGCCTCCTGCTCCACCTTGTAGCGGGCCGCGTCAGCCGGCTTGCGCACCTCGGTCTCGAGCTGGCGCTCGGTCAGGGCCGCCTGGCGTACGGCGACCTTCTCCTGCTCCAGCAGGATCGACTGGTCGCGGTCGGCCTGGGCCAGCGGACCCGCGGCGGCGGCGTTCGCGGACGCGGCGTCGGTCTCGGCCTTGATCTCGGCCTGCTTGAGGGCCAGCGCCCGCTGGGAGATGGCGATCTCCTCCTCGGCCTTGATGCGCGCCTGCTCGGCGGCCTGGCGCGCGTTGGCCTCGGCGATGGACGCTGCCTGCCCGATGCGGGCGGCCTCGGGTCGTCCGAGGTCGGCGAGATAGCTGCCGTCGTCGGTCACGTCCTGGATCTGGAAGGTGTCCAGGATCAGGCGACGTTGAGCTTGATGCCCTGGCCGGAGACCGCGCCGCGGATCTGCACCGAGATGCGACGGCTGGACAGGTCGAGGGTGGCGAGCTTCTGCACGAAGGGGATCACGAACGTGCCGCCACCGAGGATGACCTTCTGCCCCGACAGGTCCGTGGTGAGGGCACCGGTCTCGGGGTTGAGGACGGCCTTCCCCTTGCGTCCGGTGACGATGTAGGCCTGGTTGGGGCCGGCGACCTTGTAGCGGCTGGTGATCAGCAGCACGAGCAGGACGAAGAGGGCGACGAAGCCAGCGATCGGCACGAGGATCGAGTCCACGAGGGTGTTCCTTCCGGTGATTCAGCAGAGATGGTGCGAGAGATTCAACGGGCGGGTGGGGGCTCGAGCTCGTGCCACACCGGCGCGACGGTGACCGCCGTCGGCGACAGGATGCTCGTCACGTGGACCTCGGTGCCGGCGGCGACTGGGCGATCGGCACGGGCGTTCAGCCTCACGACGTGGCCACCCAGCAGGACGCGTACCGTCCCGAAGCCGTCGCCGGGGATGTCGGAGGTCACGGTGCCGTCCCGGCCCAGGGCGTCGCCGGTGGCCGGGGTGCCGTCGCTCCCACCGTCGCGGAGAAGTCGGGTGAGCCATGCGGCGAACCAGCCGAAGCCGACTCCGGCCACGATGCCGACCGGCACGGCGATGAGCAGGGGACCGCCAGCGGCCTGGGCGATGCCACCTCCGAAGCCGAAGGCCGCCACGAAGCCGGCGACCACCGCACTGGAGAACACGTCACCGGCCAGGGCGTCGAAGATGCCGTCGAACAGGTCGCCGAGCACCAGGGAGATTCCGAGCAGGACGAGTCCGATCAGGCCGATGACCAGAAAAGTCGTCACGCCATGCCCCCGGTGAACGCGTGGTGGTGAGCTGACCCGTAGCCGAGTCAGGAGCCCGGATCCTAGCCCGAAGGAGTCGTCATCAAGTCACTTCCGGCGATCAACACGGGTGTTCCAGGGGTCCCGGTGTGCCTGTCGCATGGTGGACGAGGGGGCCCCGGGGTTGCGCCTGACCGGGAGGTCTAGTGGACTACGGGCACCGGAGCCCCCGTTCAGGCGTGGGTGACTCCGACTAGGAACGAGTGACTGGAGGCAAACAGGTGAGCCCGAGCGCAGACCGCGCGGACATCCAGCTGGGGGAACGGCTGGGGTTGAAGGCCGGAACGGTCGTACAAGAGCTCGGCTGGGACGACGACGTCGACGACTCCATCCGTGCCGCGATCGAGGAGAGCATCGACTCCGACCTCGCGGACGGAAACTACGGCGACGTGGTGGACGTTGTACTCCTGTGGTGGCGCGACGACGACGGGGACCTTGTCGACGCCCTGGTGGACTCCCTGACCGACCTCGTGCGGGGCGGAGCCATCTGGCTGGTGAGCCCCAAGGTCGGCCGGCCTGGAGCAGTGGACGCCGCGGACGTGGCCGAGGCGGCGCCGATCGCGGGACTTTCCACGACCACAACCGTTGCAGTGGGTAAGGAATGGACGGGGACCCGGCTCGTGGCCCCCAAGAACTGACCCGCCGCGCAGGAGGCACCCACCCGATGTTCCCGCAGCTGCAGAAACAGGCCCTTCGTCATGCCCGGATGGTCAGGGTGATGGCGACCTCCGGGGTGCTCCGGCCCTACGGTCCCCTGACGCTCGCCGGGATCGGCAGGACGATCTTCGACTGGGGCATCGGTTTCGCCGGCGGCATGGGGGCCCTCGCGGTGCGCGCGCCCCACGTGACGGGGCTGATCGACGAGCTCGGTGCGCTCACCTGGGGTGAGATCGATGAGCGCTCGACCCGGCTGGCCCATGCGCTGAGGGAGATCGGCGTCGCCGAGGGGGAGAGCGTCGCGGTGCTGTGCCGCAACCACCGCTACTTCGTCGACGTCTCCACCGCCCTGTCCAAGCTCGGGGCGGACATCCTCTACCTCAACACCGCCTTCTCCGCACCGCAGCTCGGAGAGGTCTGCGCGCGCGAGAAGCCGGCAGCGATCGTCTACGACGACGAGTTCACCGAGCTGATCGACAAGTCGGGCATCGAGGTGTCCCGGGTGATCGCCTGGCACGACGGGGGCACGGGCGACCTCCCCCGCGTCGAGGACCTGATCGAGCGGGGGTCCACGGCCAGGCACACAGCGCCCGGTCACACCACCCGCCCGGTCATCCTGACCTCCGGCACGACCGGGACGCCCAAGGGTGCTCCCCGGGGCGAGGCCGGCATCGACGGTGCCGTGGCGCTGCTGTCCAAGATGCCTTTCAAGACCGGTGGGACCACCTACATCGCTGCGCCGCTCTTCCACACCTGGGGCTGGGCCCACCTGAACATGGCCATGCTGCTGGGCTCGACGATCGTGCTGCGCCGCAGGTTCGACCCGGTCGAGTGTCTCGACACGATTCGCACCTACGACGTCGACGCGCTGGTCGTGATCCCGGTGATGATGCAGCGGATCATGAAGCTCTCCGAGGAGGAGCGCTCCGGTGACTGGTCG
The DNA here is from genome assembly GCA_046595715.1 of Marmoricola sp. Taxonomy (GTDB): domain Bacteria; phylum Actinomycetota; class Actinomycetes; order Propionibacteriales; family Nocardioidaceae; genus Marmoricola. Next base: position 7,246 of record JBKJON010000528.1, on the reverse strand, counting down.
CACCTGCGCATCGTCGCTGCCTCTGGTTCGGCGCTTCCCGGCGACCTCGCCGCGAGGTGGATGGACGCCTTCGGGGACAACCTCTACAACACCTACGGCTCGACCGAGGTCGCCTGGGCCACGATCGCCCAGCCCCGCGACATGCGTGCGGCCCCTGGTACGGCCGGGCGCGCGCCGTACAACACCGAGGTCAGGATCTACGACGACAAGGGCCACGAGGTCGCGGTCGGCGAGCCCGGTCGTATCTTCGTGGGCAACACCATGCTATTCGGCGGCTACACCGGCGACGAGGACGAGGGCAAGGAGATGATCGACGGCTTGATGTCGAGCGGTGACGTCGGACGGATCGACGACCAGGGGCGTCTCTTCGTCGAGGGCCGGGACGACGAGATGATCGTCTGCGGTGGTGAGAACGTCTTCCCCAAGGAGGTCGAGGACTGCCTCTCGCGCCACGACGCCGTCGAGGACGTCGCTGCCATCGGCGTCGATGACGAGGACTACGGCCAGCGGCTGCGGGCCTTCGTGGTGGCGTCCGGTGGCGTCGACCGCGACCAGCTGGTCGACACCCTCAAGGCCCACGTCAAGGAGAACCTGGCCCGCTACAAGGTGCCGCGCGAGATCGTCTTCCTGACCGAGCTGCCCCGCAACGCGACCGGCAAGGTCCTCAAGAAGGACCTCAAGGACCACGACCCGCACCAGGGCGAGTCCGGCGCTTCCGGCGTCGAATCCGGGGACTCCGGGGACTCCGAGGACTCCGGGGACTGATGTCGGTGTCCTCGCCGGTGGCTGGCACGATGTCGCCATGACTCTGGCGATCGGTGACCTGGCCCCTGACTTCACGCTCAAGGACCAGCACGGCCAGGACGTGCAGCTGTCGTCGCACGCGGCCGGCAAGGTGGCCCTCATCGTCTTCTACCCCTTCGCCTTCAGTGGGGTCTGCACCGGCGAGCTCACCGGACTGCGTGACCGGCTCGGCGAGTTCGAGACCGCCGACACCACCCTGATAGCGCTGAGCTGCGACCCGATGTACACCCAGCGCGCGGTGGCGGACCGCGACGGAATCTTCTTCCCACTGCTCAGCGACTTCTGGCCGCACGGCCTGACGGCGCAGGCCTACGGCGTCTTCGACGTGATCTCAGGCGCCGCGAAGCGGTCCTCCTTCATCGTCGACAGGCAGGGACGGGTGGGTTGGATGGTGCACAACGCCACTGGTGAGGCACGGGACCTGACCGAGCACGCCACGCAGCTGGCGGCACTGGTCTAGTTTTTATGACCATCTTTGGGGTTTCTGCTTGGAACCCGGTCCTCGCTGAGGCACTCTTACGTTGTCGCGCCGCTGGTGACCCGAGACGCCAGCGGCGCGACTTCTTGCTTTCCTGGTGCCGGGGACAGATTCCGAAGTCCATCCCGAGCACCTACAAGGCCCACGACGCCCGGCAGCCCGCTCCCGTAGTCTGTGCTCGCTTGATCGAGAGCGGTCTGAGGGCCGCCGGTCTCCGGGGCGTATAGCTCAGCGGTAGAGCCCCTCGCTTACAACGAGGTGGTCGGGGGTTCGATCCCCTCTGCGCCCACTCACACCTGCTCGGATCGCTGTGTAGGGTCCCGACATGACCGGTGCCCTGCTCGTCCTGGTCTTCGTCGCGCTCATCGCCGTGAGCCTCTGGGCCATCATCGATGCCTCGCTCCAGCCGGACGGGGCCTACCGGGACTCGGGGATCAGCAGGGGCCTGGTGACGGCCATGCTGCTGCTGACCTGTGCGGTCGGGGCGCTCCTCGTCTACTTCCCCTTCATCCGCCCCAGGCTGCGCCGGCGCCGCGTCCCGTAGTCTGGGCCAGCGCCATCCGGGCCTCGTTCCGTGCACGAGGCGCATCGGCTTCAACGAGCAGGCCGCCCACTCACTCGCCGTCGCCCGGACGGAAAGGCGGATGTTCCTTGTCCAGCGCGCTCTACCTCGTCGCCGGCCTGGCGATCCTGCTCGCCGCCGTGCTGCCGTCCACGCTGCACAGGCTGACGATCTCGCCGCCGATGGTGCTGCTGGCCGCCGGCATCGTCATGGGTCTGCTCCCGGTCGGTGACGACGACTTCTTCGACCCGATCGCGCAGCACACCATGATCGAGCAGGTCACCCAGTTCGCCGTGCTGCTCGCGCTGATGGGGGTGGGGCTGGCCCTGGACCGTCCGCTCCGGTTGCGCCACCCGCGCGACTGGCGCCGGTGGTCGGCCACCTGGCGGCTGCTGCTGGCGGCGATGCCGCTGACCATCGCCGCGGTCTGGCTGATGGGCTGGTGGGGCCTGGGCCTGGCACCGGCCACGGCCCTGCTGCTGGGTGCAGCTCTGGCCCCGACCGACCCGGTCCTGGCCGGGGACGTGCAGGTGGGTGGACCCGACGTGGAGAGCGCGGAGGACCACGAGAGCGACGAGCGCCACGAGGTCCGGTTCGCCCTCACCTCTGAGGCTGGGCTCAACGACGGCCTGGCCTTCCCGTTCGTCTACGCCGCCATCTTCTTGGTGGAGAAGGGCACCCCGGCCTCCTGGCTCGCCCAGTGGGTGGCCTGGGACCTCGTCGGCAAGGTGGTGGTCGGGTTCCTGGTGGGCGCGTTCGTCGGATGGCTGCTCGCCAAGCTCGCGCACCGGGCGCGCCGAGCCTCCCTGCGTCTCGCGGAGCAGGGGGAGCCACTCCTCGCGCTGGCTGCGCTGGCGACCTCGTTCGGTGCCGCCGAGCTCGTCGGCGGCTACGGCTTCATCGCCGTGTTCTGCTGCGGGATGGCGGTGCGCAACGCGGAGAGGAGCTCGGAGTACAACGAGAAGATGCACGGCGTGGTGGAGCGTCTGGAACGACTGCTGACCCTCCTGGTGCTTCTGTGCCTGGGGATGGCGATGAGCCGCGGGCTGCTGGCCGCGCTGGACTGGCGCGGGGTCCTGGTCGGGGTGGCGCTGATCCTGGTGATCCGTCCACTGAGCGGCGGGCTGAGCCTGATGCCGTTCGCGCGCCGGGGACACGGGATGAGCGCCCGCGAGCGGTGGGTCACCGCCTTCTTCGGCGTCCGTGGGATCGGGTCGCTGTTCTACCTGGCCTACGCCGCCGGGCAAGCCGACTTCGCCGACCTGCGGTGGTTGTGGGCGACGGTCGCCTTCACCATCGGACTCTCGGTGCTCGTTCACGGCGTCCTGGCCAAGCCGGCGCTGGGCTGGCTCGAGCTCAGGCAGAGGGCAGCGGAAGTCGCAGCCGAAAGATCGATCCAGAAGGAGAGCCCGGCGAGTACGTGAGGCGGCAGCCGTTGGCCTCCGCGAGTCGGCCCACGATGTAGAGGCCGAACCCGCTACCGCGCTGCTGGGTCGCCACCCCGGTGCTGGCTCGGGTGAACCGGTCGAACAGGTGCGGCACGAAGTCCTCGGGGACACCCGCTCCGTGGTCGGCCACCTCGACGGTGACAGACCCGTGGGTCTCGCTGATGGTCACGACCACCGGTGGCGCGCCGTACCGCAGGGCGTTGCTGATCAGGTTGGCCACCATCTGTCGCAGGTGGAAGGGGTCGATGACACCGACTGGGGAGCCCGCGGCGCGCACCTCCACGTGGGACGGGGCGTGCAGACCTGCGAGCGCGTCCTCCACGATCTCTCGCAGGTCGACCTGGATCGGCCGGGTGGCGATCGTGCCGGAGTCGAAGTTGGTCATGGCAAGGATGTCGTCGCACAGCGCGGCCAGACGGCGTGCTGCTGCGAACGCCGTGTCCACCCGGGCACGCTTGCCCTCCTCCGTGCTCTCGTCCCACGTGGCCGACAGCTCCTCGAGATGGCCCAGGACCAGCGCGAGGGGAGTCCGGACGTCGTGCCCGACGACGCCCAGGACGTCGGCGTTGAGCTGGTTGACCTTGCGCAGCTCGTCGTTGACCCGCCCCATCTCCGCCGCCACGAGGTTCGAGGAGGTGATGTCCTGCATCACCCCGGTGAGCCGGGTCACCGGCCCGCCATCGACCCGTTCGGCCCGGACCCGGCTGTGCACCTCTCGAACCTCGCCGTCCGGGCGCACGATCCGGTAGCTCAGCTCGTAGCCGACACCGGACACCGTGGCCCGGCTGGCAGCGGCCACGGCCCGTTCGCGGTCGTCGGCGTGCATCTGGGAGACCAACGACTCAGTGGTGGGGAGGTACGTCGCGGGGTCATGGCCCAGGATGCGGTACATCTGGGTCGACCACGCGAGCTGCTGGGTCGCAGGGATCAGCGTCCAGCTGCCGATCTCTGCCAGCTCCTGGGCCTCGTCGAGCTGGCGCTGCGCCTCGACGCTTGGGGTGACATCGGTGGCCATCACGAACAGGCCCACCACCTCGCCGTCCACGAGGTCGGGGCTGTAGGTCGCCTGGAGGTGCCGGGTGTTCCCCCGAGGGTCGATGAGCGTGCGCTGGAACAGCTGCTCCTCCCCGGCGAGGGCCTTGAGCATGTAGGGCTCGTTCTGGGCGAAGACCGACTCGCCGAGGACCTCCCGGACGTGGCGCCCCGGCATGTCCTCCGGAGACATCCCGAACCACTCGAGATAGGCCTCGTTCGCGACCACGTTGCGCAGATGACGGTCCCAGTAGCCGATCAGGGCGGGCAGGCCGTCGAACAGGATCCGTAGCCGAGGTGCCTCAGCGGTCGGATCCGACGCGTGGACGGGTCCGGGGTCTGGGACGGGCACGAGGGACATTCTGCGTCGGTCCGGCCCCCGGGTACAACCGGTTGACGCCACGGAGCGGTTCCACTATCGCCTCGGAGGTGGCACCGCCGTCCACGTGCTCGCGCCGGCTGGCTAAGGTGTCCGGTATCCGAACGTGAGGGGAGTCACACCCGTGATCGTGCCGTTCTCTGCCGCAGACTTTCTCGACCGTGCCCTGGCGGTGTACGCCCACCGCACCGGCATCGTCGACGAGCCCGAGCAGCCCGCAGACTCGCTCGGTGACGTCACCTACGCCCGGGTGGGGGAGCTCGCCCGAGCCCAGGCGGCGAAGCTGGACGAGCTCGGCATCGGTTTCGGTGACCGGGTCGCCTACGTCTCGCACAACAGCGCCCGGCTCTACGCCGCGTTCTTCGGGGTGGCAGGTCACGGCCGGGTGCTGGTGCCGGTCAACTTCAGGCTCTCGGTCGAGGAGGTGAAGTACATCGTCAAGCACTCCGGTGCCCGGGTCCTCTACGTCGACCCCGAGCTCGAGGAGACGCTGGCCGAGGTCGAGTGCGAGCACAAGTTCGTCATCGGCCACGACGCGGACATGTATCTCGAGGGCAAGGATCCCGTGCCCTGGGAGCGCGAGGAGAACGCGACCGCCACGATCAACTACACCTCCGGCACCACCGCTCGCCCCAAGGGCGTGCAGATCACCCACCGCAACATCTGGACCAACGCGGTGACGTTCGCGCTGCACGCCGGTGTCACCGACCGCGACGTCTACCTGCACACGCTGCCGATGTTCCACGCCAACGGGTGGGGCATGCCGTTCGCGATGACCGGCCTGGGCGTGAAGCAGGTGGCGATCCGCAAGATCGATGGCGCCGAGATCCTCCGGCGGGTCGAGAAGCACGGGGTCACTGCGATGTGCGCCGCCCCGGCCGTCGTCGCCTCCGTGCTCGAAGCGGCCGAGAGCTGGCCCGAGGAGACGGGGCGCGAGGTCCCTGGACGCGACAAGGTGCGGATCATCGTCGCCGGCGCCCCGCCACCCACCAAGACAGTGGCCCGCGTGGAGTCCGAGCTCGGCTGGGAGTTCATCCAGATCTACGGCCTCACCGAGACCTCGCCGCTGCTGACCGTGAACCGTTCGCGCGCGGAGTGGGACGACCTGTCCGCCGAGGAGCGTGCCTCCCACCTCGTCCGGGCCGGGCAGCCGGCCATCGGTGTCACCCTGAAGATCGACGACCAGGGCGAGGTGCTGGCCCGGTCCAACGTGATCCTGGAGGGCTACTGGGAGCAGGCCGAGGAGACCGAGGTCGCCCTACGTGACGGCTGGTTCCACACCGGCGACGGTGGCGTGATCGGCGACGACGGCTACCTGACGATCCAGGACCGCAAGAAGGACGTCATCATCACCGGCGGCGAGAATGTCTCCTCCATCGAGGTCGAGGACGTGATCTTCTCCCACCCCGACGTAGCAGAGGTCGCCGTCATCGGCGTACCCGACGACAAGTGGGGCGAGACCATCAAGGCGCTGGTCGTGAGGACCGAGGGGTCCGAGCTGACCGAGCAGGAGCTGATCGACTACTGCAAGGGCAAGGTGGCGCGCTTCAAGGCGCCGTCGTCGGTCGAGTTCCGGGAGGTGCTGGCCCGCACCGCGACCGGGAAGCTGCAGAAGTTCAAGCTGCGTCAGGAGTACTGGGAGGGGCGCAACCGGCAGGTCAACTGACCGTTCGTCGCCGCTGGCATCCCGATCATGACCGCCGCCCAAGGAGAGCTCGAGTCTCGCTAGCCTGAGGTCGTGCCCACCCTCGCCGAGATCACCGCCCTGCTCGACACCTGGTTCCCGCCTGACCACGCAGAGAGCTGGGACGCGGTCGGGCTGGTGCTCGGTGACCCGGCCGTCGAGGTACGCCGCATCCTGCTGGCTGTCGACCCGGTCGCTGCCGTGGTCGACGAGGCGGTGGCCGAGGACGCCGACCTGCTCGTCTGCCACCACCCGCTCTTCCTCCGGGCGGTGCACGGGTTCGCCGCCACCGGCCCGAAGGGGCGGGTGGCGCACCGGCTGCTGACCAACGGGTGCGCCCTGTTCACGGCGCACACCAACGCCGACTCGCCCGCGGGTGGGGTCTCGGAGTCGCTGGCGCTGGCCCTGGGGCTGGGGGACGTACGACCGCTCGAGGCGGATCCGGTCGCGCCGATGGACAAGATCGCCGTCTTCGTGCCGGTGGGCGCCGCGGTGGGGCTGCGCTCGGCGCTGGCCGACGCGGGGGCGGGCACCATCGGCGACTACGACTCGTTCAGCTTCACCTCCGCCGGTGAAGGTCGCTTCCGGCCGCTGCCCGGAGCCGACCCGACCATCGGCGAGGTCGGTCGGGCAGAGCTGGTCGACGAGGTCTGCATCGAGACGGTGTTCCCCCGTCACCTGCGAGAGGAGGTCGTGGCCGCCGTCGTGGCCGCACACCCCTACGAGGAGGTGGCCTACGACGTCATCGAGCTGGCCGCGCGCGACGCGCCCGACCGCGGTTCCGGCCGGGTCGGGCGTCTCGCGGCGCCGATGACGCTGGCAGACTTCGCCCGGCACGTCTCGGAGGTGCTGAGCGAGA
>JBKJON010000419.1:0-15211 GCA_046595715.1 Marmoricola sp. | reverse complement strand
CGGCGTGATGACGTCGGCCAAGGGCACGACCCGGTCGCGCATGAACTCAGGGATGCCGGGCCGTACGAACATGCCGCGCCCGACGTCGCCCATCACCGGGTCGCAGCAGTAGATCGCGTCGGGGTTGAGCTCCTTGACCCGTGCCACCGTGTCGAGCACGACCGCGCCGACCTCCTCGGCGCCCTGGTAGCCGCTGAGCACGGCGGCCACCCGGGCCAGCACACCACGCTCATCGACACCTTGGATGACCGCGCGCAGGTCGTCGGCCGAGAGCAGGGGCCCGCGCCACTCGCCGTAGCCGGTGTGGTTCGAGAAGTGCACCGTGTTGACGGCCCAAGCCTCGATGCCGAGACGTTGCAACGGGAAGATCGCCGCGCTGTTGCCGACGTGACCGAAGGCGACCGACGACTGGATAGAGAGCAGCTCCATGGACCTCATCTTGGACTCCGGCAGGTCCATCCGACCAAACTAGAACACGTTATCGCCGCGGCGTACGGCTGTCCCCGTGGTGGGTCCTTGCCGCTGGGTGACGAGGTAGGCGCGCCAGGTGACGTGCGAGCGACTGGCTGGGGTGGTGGCTGGTCCGCTGACTCTTGCTGTGCGTGCGGTTTTTCTGGTTAACCAGTGAATCTGCCACTTCCCCCACGTTGCAACGTTGGGATCTGACAGTTTTTCTGGTTACCAGAAAAACTGCCGAACGCTGACGCCTCAGGTGACCAGCAACGACCGCTTCGAGAGCCCCATCCAGTACCCGTCGATCACCTGGTCGCCCGGTGACTCGGCGTCTGTGGCGGCGCCGAGGGTGACGAACAGTGGGGTGTAGTGCTCGACGGTGGGGTGGGCGTAGGGCATGCCCGGCGCCTTCGTCCGGTACGCCGCCAGCTCGGCCACGTCGCCGCGGGAGAGGGCCTCGGCGGCCCACCGGTCGAAGTCGACCGACCAGCCGGGGGCCGTGGCGTCGATGGTGAACTCGGTCAGGAACGGCAGGCCGTGGGTGAGGAAGCCGGAGCCGATGATGAGCACACCCTCGTCGCGGAGCTCACGCAGCCGGCTGCCGAGGGTCAGCAACTGGTGGGGGTCCTGCGTCGGCAGCGACATCTGCAGGACGGGAATGTTTCCTTGCGGATACATGATCTTCAGCGGCACCCAGGCGCCGTGGTCAAGGCCGCGCGAGCTGTGCTGGTGCACCGGCTCGGTGGCGGGCATCATCGCCGTGATCCGCTGGGCGAGGGCGGTGGCGTCCGGGGTCTGGTAGGTCATCCGGTAGTACCGCTCGGGAAAGCCACCGAAGTCGTAGACCAGGTCGACACCAGGCCCGGAGGCGGACAGGGAAAGGGGTGCGGACTCCCAGTGGGCGCTGACGATCAGGATCGCCGTGGGTCGCGGCAGGTCGCCGGCGAGCGCACGCAACTGGGCCGACCACAGCGGGTCGTCGAGGAGCGGCGGCGCGCCGTGGCCGATGTAGAGCGCGGGCATCCGGTCCGGCGTGGTCTGAGTCGTCACGGTGCCCCAAACTGTTGAATGATCAACTATATTCCGCGATCACGGGAGCCGCCAGTCCACCGGCGTACCGCCCTGCTCCTCCAGCATGCGGTTCACCCTGCTGAAAGGTCGAGACCCGAAGAAGCCTCGGTGGGCCGACAGCGGGCTGGGGTGCGCCGACTCGACCCACGGGATCGGCGCCAGCTCGGGCTTGAGCGACTGGGCGTCGCGGCCCCAGAGGATGGCGGTCAGCGGCGTGCCCTCCTCCGAGCGCAGCGCCAGCGTCCGGATCGCCTGGTCGGTGACCGCCTCCCAGCCACGGCCACGGTGTGAGGCCGACTGGCCGGGCGTGACGGTCAGGCACCGGTTGAGCAGCATCACCCCGGAGTCGACCCACGGGGTGAGGTCACCGCCGGTCGGAGCGGGTACGCCGAGGTCCTCGACGAGCTCCTGGAAGATGTTCACCAGGCTCCTGGGCGGGGGGACACCGGGAGCCACCGAGAAGCTGAGGCCCACGGGGTGCCCGGGCGTCGGGTAGGGGTCCTGGCCGACGATCAGCACCTTCACCTCGGCAAGTGGACGGCTGAAGGCGCGCAGCACGTGGTCACCGGCCGGCAGGTAGTCGCGTCCGGCCGCGACCTCGGCCCGCAGGAACTGTCCCATCGTGGCGATCTGGCCGTCGACCGGCGCGAGCGCCTCGGCCCAGTCGGGGGCCACCAGACCCTTGTCCACGAGTCCGGCCAGTGCGCTCATGCTCATGCGCCCACCCTAGGAGGGCAGGCGCACGAGTGGCCGCTCAGATCACTCCTTCAGGAAGTCGAGCACGTGCTGGTTGAACTCCTTCGCGTGGCTCACGTTGAAGCCGTGCGGTGCTCCCTCGACCACGACGAGGGTGCTGCCCTCGATGGCCGCGGCGGTACGCCGGCCGGAGACCTCGATCGGCACGATGGCGTCGGAGTCGCCGTGGATCACCAGCGTCGGCACCGTGAACCGCGAGAGGTCGTTGCGGAAGTCGGTCCGACCGAAGGCGCCGATGCACCCGACGAGGGCCGCGTCGTTCGCCTTGGCCTCGAGGGCCAGCGCGTCCTGGCGCTGCTCGTCGGTCACCTTCAGCTCACCGCCGGCGGAGAAGAAGTTGGTGGTGAACCCGTCGAGGAAGCCCTCGCGGTCCGCTCGGGCGCCCTGCTCCATCCCGGCGACGTCGGCCTCGCCGAGGCCGCCGTCCGGGTTGTCCTCGGTCTTGAGCAGGTACGGCGGGACCGCGCCGGCGAACACGACCGAGTGGAGACGGTCCTCACCGTGGTTGCCGACGTAGCGCGCGATCTCGCCGCCGCCCATCGAGAAGCCGACGAGCGTGACGTCGGTGAGGTCGAGCCCCTCGAGCACACCCTTCAGGTCAGCCGCGAAGGTGTTGTAGTCGTAGCCGCTCTCGGGCTTGTCGGAGTCACCGAAGCCGCGACGGTCGTAGGTGACGACCCGGTAGCCGGCCTCGGTGAAGGCCGGGACCTGCGCGGACCAGGAGGCGCCGCTGAGTGGCCAGCCGTGGATGAGCACCACCGCGCGACCGTCACCGCCGGTGTCGGTGTAGCTGAGAGAGATTCCGTTCGAGTCGATCTGGGGCACGGGTTCACCTTTCTGAGGTACAGCTCGGGGCGGACAGAACGTCCGCGCCATTCCTGCTTACCCCTCATCTGGTTGTCCACGCAACGAAAGCGGCCTCAGATACCGGCGGAGGGTCTCAGCAACCGGTCGAGGAAGGCGGTGAGGAGCGCCTCGCGGAGGTCGGGGGAGGCCAGGTCGAGCAGCGCGTTGACCTCGGCCATCGAGTCGGGCAGGCCGACGCCCTCGCCCCCGGCCATCCCCACTGCGGCGAGCAGGCCGTCGAAGTCCTCGTCACTCAGGGCGGAGGGGTCCAGCGACTGCACGAACTCCACGACGCCCGGGGCGATGGCGATCGGGCCACCCACAACGGCTGCCTCGACGGCCTCGGACAGGGCGGCGAGGAATTCCACGACGTGGTCGGCCGTCGCGGCGCTGAGCGAGAGGTGGATCGTCGGCCCGTGGCCCTCGAAGGAGAGCTGGGGCTGGACGTACCAGCCTGCTCGCGCCATCGCGTCGGTGATCGTGAAGACGTCGCAGGTGCCGTCGGTGGCGAAGGCGACGAGCGTCGACTCAGGGGGTACGACGACCCGGAGCGCGCCGATCCCCGAGAGGCCCTCGACCAGCCGGTCGACGCCGTCGAGCACCTTCTCGGTGAGCGCGAGGTAGCCCCCGTCGCCGATCGTGCTGACCACCGCCCACGCGCCGGCGAGCGGTCCACCGGACTTCGTCGATTGCATCGTCGGGTTGAGCATCGTGTAGCCCGGCCACTTCGCGCTGGCGAAGAACTGCGGCCGGCGCAGCGCCGCCGTGCGGTGGAGCAGGACCGAGGTGCCCTTGGGGGCGTAGGCGTACTTGTGCAGGTCCACCGAGATGCTCGTGACCCCTTCGACCGCGAACGTCCACGGCGGGACGGGACGGCCGAGTCGGGCCGCGTACGGCAGCACCCACCCGCCGATGCAGGCGTCGACGTGGCAGCGCACCCCGCGGGCAGCGGCCGCTGCGGCGATCTCGGTCACCGGGTCGACGACACCGTGGGCGTACGACGGCGCGCTGGCCACCACGAGCACGGTGCGGTCGTCGATCGCCGCCGCCATGGCGCCGGGTCGGGCGCGGAACTCCTCGTCGACACCGACCATCACGGCCTCGACCCCGAAGTAGTGCGCCGCCTTGTGGAAGGCCGCGTGCGCGGTCACCGGGAGCACCATCCGCGGCCGCTTGATGTCGGGACGCGAGTCGCGGGCCCCCTGCACGGCGAGCAGCACCGACTCGGTGCCGCCGGAGGTGATGGTGCCGACGGTGGTGTCCGGCCCGTCGAGGAGGCGGGCGGCGAACCCGACGAGCTCGTTCTCCATCGTCATCAGGCTGGGGAACGCGGTCGGGTCGAGGCCGTTGGACCCGGCGTACGCCGCCACCGCCTCGCGCCCGACCTGGTCGGCCTCCTCGAGCCCCGAGTCATAGACGTAGGCGAGGGTGCGGCCGCCGGTGACGGGTACGTCGGTGGCCTGCATCTCGCGCAGGCGGGCCAGGACGTCGTTCATGCGGATACCTCCGAGGCGTCCAGCCGGTAGCGGGACAGAGGGATGAGGCTGAGCAGGATCAGCACAGCGGGAATCAGGGAGAAGCACAGCACGATGGCCGTGAGCGCCGAGCCGGGTTGGAACTGCTCGGTCCAGTCGGCGTTGAGGTCGGAGGAGCGGTAGTCGCCGAGTGTGAGGACGAGTGCGTAGACCGCCGGGCCGAGGGCGAGCCCGAGGGTCTCGCCGGCCGTCCAGACCCCGGTGTAGACGCCGGTCCGGTTCTCACCCGTGCGGCGGGCGTCCACGGCGGCCGCGTCGGGCAGCATCGCCATCGGGAAGACCTGGGCGCCCGCGTAGCCGACCCCCACGAGCGCGGTCGCGGCGTAGGTCCACCAGTGCGGGGCCGAGCGGGCCCACAGGAGCAGGACGGCGGCGAGCGCGAGCACCAGCGAGGAGGCGACGTAACCGCGCTTCTTGCCGATCCGCTGCCCCAGCGAGCTCCAGGCCGGGGTCAGCAACAGGGCCGGGCCCACGAAGCAGACGAACAGGATCGTGGCCGCGCCCTTGTCGACGAGCACCCAGCGCGAGACGTAGGCGACGCCGGCGAGCATCGCGCCGGTCGCGAGTGCCTGCACCACGAACGTGGTCAGCAGCAGCCGGAAGTCGCGGGCCCGGCTGACGATGCGCAGCTGGTCGCGCAACGTCCCGGGGGTGGAGGAGACCCGGCCGATCGGTGCGGACCGGGTCCCGACGTACGCCCCCACGACCCCGATCACCAGGAGCACGGCGACGGCCAGGCCCATCACGCGATAGCCGGCGCGACCGCCGAACGCGTCCCGGATGGCGGGAGCGGTGGCGCCGCTGAGCATGATGGCGAAGGCCAGGATGGCGACCCGCCAGGTCATCAGGCGGGTGCGCTCGTCGTAGGAGTCGGTCATCTCGGCGGGCATGGCGACGTAGGGCACCTGGAAGAAGGCGTAGGCCGTCGCGCACGCCACGAACATCACCAGCACCCAGCCGGCGTCGAACACCGAGGAGCCGAGGTCAGGCGCGGCGAAGAGCAGCGCGAAGCACAACGCGAGCAACAGCCCACCCTTGAGCAGGAACGGCCGTCGCGGTCCGCGCGTGTCGGTCGAGCGGTCGCTGATGCGTCCCGCGATCGGGTTCAGGACCACGTCCCACGCCTTGGGAAGGAACACGATGAGGCCGGCCAGGGCGGCGGCGATCCCGAGGGTGTCGGTCAGGTAGGGCAGCAGCATCAGACCGGGCACCGTGCCGAACGTGCCGGTGGCGACGGAGCCGAGCCCGTAGCCCGCCCGGACCCCGCGGGGGAGGGCCGCGCCGGTCGGTGCACCGGAGGACCGGTCGAGGGCGGAGGTCACGGAGGTCAACCTAGTGGTCAGGGCCCGTGGGTGGAGGGTCTCGTCGCGAGTCGACCTGGGCTGCAAGCACCTCCGGCGCACGCACCAACCGGGCTACCGGTCCTCCTCAGGCTTCGCGGGAGGGGTGCGCAGCACCTGCTCGATCTCGCGCGCGACCGCTGCCTGCCCGGCGGCCAGCGGGTGCAGCGCCGCCCCCTGTCGGTTGCCGACGCGCCCCTGGATCCAGGGGGTGCGTGCGCAGACGTCGTGACCGATCGACGCGGCGTAGAAGTCGACGAACTCCACCCCGGCCTCGTCGGCCGCCGATCTCATCTGCTCCCGCAGGCGCAGGATGACGTCGCGGAAGGTGGCGCGGTCCTGGGGGCGCATCCGGGGCAGCCGGGGGCAGTCGCCCCGTGACGGCAGCAGCTTCGGGTAGCTCACCAGCAGCACGCGCGCCTTGGGCGCCAGGTCCTTGACCTCGTGGAGGGTCGTGACCAGCGCCGCACCCACCTGGTCGACGATCGCGCCGAGGACGTCGCGCTGGTCATGGAGCGGGCAGATGCGCGTCGACTTGCGGCAGACCGTGGCGAGACGGGCGTAGAGATGACCGTTGTTCGCCCCGATCCCCAGCGTCACCAGGTCGGTGGTCCCCGACAGGGCCCGGAACTGGGGCGGCACCGTCATCCCCCGCGCCGTGACCTGGCTGCCAGGCAGGTCCTTGGTCTGGGCGCCGCTGCAGGAGCGGTCCTTGAGGTCGTCGATGTGCAGGTCCTCGGCGAGCAGGTGGGGGTAGTTGTTGCTCGAGCGGTAGCAGCCGTAGGCGATGTCGTTGAGCGGCACGAACGGGGCGGCGGTGTAGGAGTCACCGATCGCCACGTAGTGGTGGTAGGTCGGGCGAGCCGGATCGCTCGGACCGACGCTGCCGAGGAGCAGGACCAGCACCACGGTCACCAGGGCTGCGACCAGACGCAGCGCCTGCTGGGGAGTTCGGGGGAGGGGCAGGTTCAAGACTTGCGGGCGAGGTTGCGTGAGGAGGCTGACGCGAACCTTCGCTCGGGATTGGAGCCGATCGCCGAGCGGTCAGGGGCCACGTCGGCGGCCGCCCTGGGGGCCCGCGTGGTCGTCTTCTTGGTGGCCCTCTTGGGCGTCGCCTTCTGGCTGCCCTTGGTGACGGCCTTCCCCGCCTTCTTCCCGGCCGTCTTCTGGGCCTTCTTCTGGACGGCTCTCCTGCGGGGGGTGCGCGCGCGGTCGTCGGGGGTGGAGTACTGCTCGATCCATTCGTCCATGGTCACCCAGGTCGTGGTCCGGGCCGCGCGGCCGGTGAGCATCCCGAGGTGGCCACCAGGCACGATCTCGAAGCGAACCTCGTGGGCGCCGGTCAGCAGCGGCACCAGGGCCCGTACGGCCTTGATCGGTGCGATGCCGTCGGTGTTGCCGCCGAAGATCAGCACCGGGGCCTTGATGTTCGCGATGTCGATCTCGTGCCCGGACAGGTTCACCGTCCCGCCCAGGAGCTGGTTGGCCTTGAGCATGCGGTGGTAGAGCTGCCCGAACGAACGCCCCGGGTAGGCGTGCATGTTGGCGGTGAACCGGTCCACCGCCTCGATCTGCGCCAGCCACTCGCTGTCGTCGAGGTGCTGCAGGATCGCGAGCGGCTTGGTGATCAGCTTGGTGCCGGAGCTGAGCTGGAAGGCTCGTCGTACGAGCGGCGCCGGGGCACCCCCCAGCATCCGGTAGAGCTGGGTGACCAGACCGCCGTTGGTGAGGTTGAGGATCGGCCGCAGCGGGGCCACCAGCGGCACCTGCTTGACGTCGAAGGGGGAGCCCACGATGGTCAGCGACGCGATGGGCAGATGAGCGTTGTCGGCCGCGGCCAGGGCGGCGAAGATGCCGCCGAGGCTCCACCCGATCACGTGCACCGGGCGTCCGCCGGCGTGCTCGCTGACCGTCTTGATCGCCTCGGGGACGACCTCGTCGACCCAGTGCTCGAGCCCGAGGTTGCGGTTCTTGAACGAGATGTCGCCGTACTCCACGAGGTAGGTGGGGCGACCCTTGTGGACGAAGTGCTCGACGAGCGAGCAGTCACGGCGCAGGTCGTAGCAGATCGCCGGGGCGGCCAGCGGAGTGACGAGGAGGACCGGGTCACCGGTCTCCCGGGTCGTCTTCTGCGGACGGTAGTGGTAGACCTCCCGCAGCGGTCCGTCGTCGATGAGCGTGCGAGGCATCGGGCGGAGGTCGGCCAGCCCGCCGTACAGCACCATGTGTGCGACGTTGCTGGCGGCGGACGCGACCTGCTCCGGCTTGGGGATCAGATCCATGGTGCGAGGTTACCGACTGGACGACGAGATTCGTGCTGACCCTCCACCAGGGGGCCGGCGTGTGGACACCCGCGCTTCGTGGAGAGTAGGACTGGCGCATGAAGATCTCCCGGGTGCTGGGTGGTGTCGGTGTGGCTCTGGGGGCCGTCGCCGTTCGGGACCTGACCCAGAAGAAGCACGCGCTGAGGCGCAACTACCCGGTGGTCGCGCACGCTCGCTACTGGCTGGAGATGATCGGGCCGGAGCTGCGGCAGTACATCGTCACCAGCAACGACGAGGAGCGGCCCTTCAGTCGAGACCAGCGCTCCTGGATCTATTCCTCTTCCAAGCAGGGCAACAACTACTCCGGGTTCGGCACCGACAACGACATCGAGCACACCGCGGGCTACGCGATCATCAAGCACCGCACCTTCGCGGCCTCGCTGCCCCACGACCACGCGAGGACGACGGGCCTGCCGAGCGCCAAGGTGTTGGGCGCCGCGCGGGGCCGTGCCAAGGCGTTCCGGCCCAGCTCGGTCATCAACATCTCGGGGACGAGCTTCGGCTCGGTGTCCGGCAACGCGATCAAGGCGCTCAACGGCGGGGCCGAGCAGGCCGGCTGCCTGCACAACACCGGCGAGGGCGGCCTCTCCCCGCACCACCGGCAGGGCGGCGACCTCGTGCTGCAGATCGGTACGGCGTACTTCGGGTGCCGGGACGAGCGCGGCAACTTCTCGCTCGACCGGCTCAAGGAGGTCGTCGACTCGGCCCCCGTGCGCGCGATCGAGATCAAGCTCTCGCAGGGTGCAAAGCCCGGGCTGGGCGGCCTGCTGCCGGCGGCCAAGGTGACCAGGGAGATCTCCGAGATCCGCGGCATCCCGATGGGCCGCGACTGCGCGAGCCCGTCACGGCACAGCGCCTTCAGCGACGAAGACGGCCTGCTCGACTTCGTAGAGCTGCTGGCGGCCGAGACCGGCCTGCCGGTCGGCATCAAGAGCGCCGTGGGAGAGATGAGCTTCTGGCACGAGCTCACCCGGCTGATGTCCCACGGCGACCGCGGCGTCGACTTCGTCAACGTCGACGGCGGCGAGGGAGGCACCGGCGCGTCCCCACCGATCTTCGCCGACTCGGTCGCGCTGCCCTTCCGGATGGGCTTCTCCCGGGTCTACGGCACCTTCGTCGAGGCCGCGCTGACCGACGACGTGACCTTCATCGGGGCGGGCAAGCTCGGCGTGCTCGACAACGCGGTGGTTGCCTTCGCCCTCGGGGTCGACATGATCAACGTGGCCCGGGAGGCGATGATGGCCATCGGCTGCATCCAGTCGCAGAAGTGCCACACCGACCGCTGCCCCACAGGCGTCGCCACGCAGGACCCCTGGCTGGCGCGCGGGCTCGACCCGTACTCCAAGGCCGAGCGATGTGCGCAGTACCTCCGCGCCTTCCGCAAGGAGCTGGTCAAGGTCTCCGAGGCCGTCGGGGTCGCCCACCCCGGCCTGATCACCGCCGACGACGTCGACATCTTCCGCGGCGACTACGAGGCCCAGTCCCTCAGGGAGGTCTACGGCTACAAGGACGGCTGGGGCCAGCTCGGCCCGTCGCTCGCCGCCGGGATCACCGAGCTGATGCAGCCAGGCGGCATGCGGGCCGAGACCCGCTCCAGCGAGGAGGGCGTGGGTCAGGAGCGCGAGGCCCGGGGGAGCAAGACAGGGCACTGAGGTCGGGCTGGAGCCTCCCCACGACGTACGCCGGTCCGGGCGGGCGTGAGAGGCGGGCTCCTGTCCGGAATGGGCGATCGATCTCCTGGGTGCAGGATTTCCCGGTACCCGGGATTTCCGGACGTCGAGGGGTGAAGCAACGCCCGAGAACGTCATGAGGTGCCCGTGAACCCTCCGCGCCGCGCGCCCGCCGCCGTCAGCCGCGCTTGCTCGGCCGGGTGGTCCTCGCGTGGGTCGGCTCGGTTCCGGCGAGCTGGTCGAGGAACGTCGTGGCCCAGTGGGAGACGTCGTTCTCCGCCACGGTCTTGCGCATGGCGCGCATCCGGCGGGTGAGGTCCTTGCCCTCGGCCCGGTAGGCCTGCAGCATCATCGCCTTCATGCCGTTGATGTCGTAGGGGTTGACCAGGTAGGCCTGCCGAAGCTCGTCGGCGGCGCCGGCGAACTCCGAGAGGACCAGGGCGCCGTCGTCCTCGTAGCGGCAGGCGACGTACTCCTTGGCGACGAGGTTCATGCCGTCGCGGAACGGGGTCACCACCATGATGTCGGCGGCCCGGTAGAGCGCCGCCATCTCCTCGCGCGGGAAGGACGAGTGCAGGTAGGAGATCGCCGGACGTCCGATCCGGCCGAGGTCACCGTTGATGCGGCCGACGAGGCGGTCGATGTCGTCGCGGAGCTGGCGGTACTGGTCGACCCGCTCCCGGGACGGCGTCGCGACCTGGACGAAGACCACGTCCTCGACCGTGAAGTGACCGTCGGCGATCAGCTCGCTGAAGGCACGGAGGCGGGCGTAGATGCCCTTGGTGTAGTCGAGCCGGTCGATGCCCAGGAACACCTTGCGCGGGTTGCCCAGGTCCTTGCGGATCTGCACGGCCCGCTCGGCGACCGGCTCCGAGCGCGCCAGCTCCTCGAAGCCCGCGGTGTCGATCGAGATCGGGAACGCCTTGGCGAGCACGACGCGCCCGTCGGGCAGGTAGACCGTGTCGCGGTGGGTCTTGTGGCCGACCCGCTGGCGGACCAGGCGGACGAAGTTCTGGGCGGCTCCGCTGAGCTGGAACCCGACCAGGTCGGCACCGAGCAGGCCCTCGAGGATCTGCCGGCGCCACGGCAGCTGGGAGAACAGCTCGGCCGGCGGGAACGGGATGTGCAGGTA
Source organism: Marmoricola sp. (assembly GCA_046595715.1). Taxonomy (GTDB): domain Bacteria; phylum Actinomycetota; class Actinomycetes; order Propionibacteriales; family Nocardioidaceae; genus Marmoricola. Next base: position 4,084 of record JBKJON010000419.1, on the reverse strand, counting down.
GAAGCCGATGCGAAGGTCGGGCCGGAGCTCGCGCAGCATCGCCGGCACCAGCTGGAGCTGGTAGTCCTGCACCCAGACGGTGGCGTCCTTCGCGGCGAACTTCGCGGCTGCGTCGGCGAACCGCTGGTTGACCGCGACGTAGGAGTCCCACCACTCACGGTGGAAGGACGGCTTGGCCACGAGGTCGTGGTAGAGCGGCCAGAGGGTGTCGTTGGAGAAGCCCTCGTAGAAGTAGGCGACCTCCTCCTCCGAGAGTCCTACGGGGACCAGGGTCAGCCCCTCGTCGACGAAGGGCTCGGCCATCTCCCCGGTGTCGCCCGGCCAGCCGATCCACGCGCCGCTGTTCTCCCGCATCACGGGCTCCAGGGCCGAGACGAGACCGCCGGGGGAGCGTCGCCACGTGGTCTGGCCGTCGTCGTCGATGACACGGTCGACAGGCAGCCGGTTGGCGACGACCACGAGGTCGGCGGTGGCGCGTTTCCTCGAGACAGGGGGCACGGACCCGACCCTACTGGGACCGGGCTGGGGTCTCGCCGGGGTAGGTCACGCCGATCTGGTGTCGCAGCCCGTCCATCTGCTGCATCAGCGAGATCGTCTGGTGCGGCGGGACCAGCTCGCTGATCAGGGCACCGGCCCGCAGGCACCGGTGCACCTCGACGATCTCGTTGCCGTAGCCCTGCCCGATCACCGGCTGGTCCGGCTCGATCCACTCGCTGGTGCCCTCGGGTTCCCAGTACGACGTCCACCGCACCCGCGTCGGGGCGTGGAAGTCGCGCTCGAGGTCGAACCGGCCGATCTCGGTCGCCACCGTGGCGGTGCGAGGCGACTGAGAGGTCATCGACGCCGTCAGGGCGGCTGTGGCCCCACTCGCGTAGAGCCCGGCGACGGAGACGTCCAGGTCGATCCCGCTCGAGGAGAGGTGGGCCACCCCGGTCAGCCGCTCGGGCTCGCCGAGCACCAGGTGCGCGAAGGTGAGGGGGTAGATACCCATGTCGAGCAAGGCGCCGGCGCCGAGTGCCGGGTCGAGCAGGCGGCCGGACGGCTCGGCCCCCTCGATCGCCCCCGGCACGACGAACCCGAGGTCGGCGTGCACCTGACGGGCGGTGCCGTGTTCACCGTCGGCGAGCAGCTCGATGAGCTTGCGGACCACGGGGTTGCAGGCCATCCACATGGCCTCCATCAGGAACAGACCGCGGTCGGCCGCCTCGCGGAAGAGGGCCACGGTCGAGTCGGCCTCGAGCGTCATCGGCTTCTCGCAGAGCACGTGCTTGCCCGCCTCCAGGGCCAGGCGGGTGTGCTCGTCGTGGAGGGCGTGCGGCGAGGCGACGTACACGACGTCGCCCGCCGGGTCCGCGACGAGCTCCTCGTAGGAGCCGTGGGCCGCGCCCCCGAACTCGGCTGCGAACTCCTCGGCGCGCCCCAAGGTGCGTGACCCTGAGGCCACGATCTCGGCGTCGGGCACCAAGGCCAGGTCGGCGGCGAAGCTCCGGGCGATGCGTCCCGGGGCCAGCACTCCCCATCGAATCTTCTCCATGGGGCCACCGTAGCCACGCTCGGCGTCGCACACGCCACGCCGCCGACCAAATGACATCGGTGTATTTCCTCCCCTATGATGGGCCGGTGACCACGTGAGTGGTCACCCGAGTCATCACCTGAGTTCCACGTTCGAGGAGTCGCCACGATGGTCGCCAGCCACGCGCTCAACAACTCGCAGCCGGAGAGCTCCGGCGAGCTGTCCGCGCGCGACGCGGCGATGCTCGACTTCGAGCGGCAGTGGTGGAAGTACGCCGGCGCCAAGGAGCAGGCGGTCCGCGAGAAGTTCGACATGTCCTCGACCCGCTACTACCAGGTGCTGAACGCCCTCATCGACCGGCCCGAGGCGCTCGTCCACGACCCCCTGCTCGTACGCCGCCTGCGTCGCCTGCGTGCCACCCGGCAGCGCCAGCGTTCCGCACGCCGTCTCGGATTCGACCTCTCGGAGTGATCCAGATGTCCCCGTCGAAGTCGTGGCGCCACCGCGACGAGCGCGGCGTCGTGCTCCCGACGCGCCTGCTGGCCCTCTGCATCTCCGCGGTGGCCGTGGCGGCCCTGGTGTTCGTGGCCAACGACCCCGACCAGCCCGCCAGCGACCGTGTCGCCACGCCCGCCGCCGAGGGCCAGCCGTCCAGCACCCCGTCCGCCACCGCCACGAAGACTCCGACCCCGGCGCCGACGAAGCCCAAGGTCAAGCCGATCAAGCGCGGCCAGGTGCTCGTCGAGGTCTTCAACAACACCCGCACCAAGGGCTTGGCCGGTGGCGTCGCCGAGAAGGCCCGGGCCGCCGGGTGGAACGTCGTGGGCTCGGACAACTGGTACGGCACCATCGACGGCACCTCGGTCTACTACCCGCCGCGGCTCAAGGAAGCGGCTCGTGAGCTCGGCCGCGACCTGGGGATCAAGAAGCTGCGTCCGGCGGAGGATCCGATGCAGTTCGACCGTGTCACGGTGATCCTCACCGACGACTACAGCTGAGCGTCGCAGGAGACCTGCTTCGACAACCCCGACGTCGGGCTGGGACAGTGACGACCATGGAGTTCGGCTCAGTCGCCGGTGAGCGGGAGTACGCCGCCCTGGTGCGCGCTGCCAGTGACCTGGTCGTCGGCCTCGACTTCGACGGCACTCTCGCACCGATCGTGGACGACCCTGAGTTCGCCCATATCCATCCCGACGCCGGTCCGGTGCTCGTCGCCCTCGCCGCCCAGGTGCGGGCCGTGGCCGTCATCACCGGCCGTCCCGCCAGGCAGGCGCTGGACCTCGGCGGACTCGAGGAGGTCGGCAACGCGATCGGCGAGAGTGGTCGCGAGCTGTTCGTCCTCGGTCAGTACGGCAACGAGCGCTGGACCTCCACCAACCGCCGGGTGATCTCGCCCAAGCCTCCGCGAGGGCTGGCCACGTTCATGGGCGAGCTGCCCCGGTTGATGCGCAGGGCGGACGCAGGCGAGGCGTGGGTCGAGGAGAAGGGCCTCGCCGTCGCCGTGCACACCCGCCGTCTCGAGGACCCGGAGGGCGCCTTCGAGCGGCTGCTCCCGCTGCTGGGCGAGGCCGCCAAGAGCCACGACCTGGACGTCGAACCCGGTCGCTGGGTCATCGAGGTGCGTGCCCACGGGATGCACAAGGGCGCGGCGGTCCGTCGTCTCACCGACGAGCTGGAGGCGAAGGCCTTCGCGTTCTGCGGCGACGACCTCGGTGACGTCGAGGCGTTCAAGGCGATCGAGGAGCTCCGTGGCCACGGGTTCCCCGGCCTGCTGGTGTGCTCGGCCTCGGACGAGCAGAACGCGCTCGCCGACATGGCCGACGTCGTGGTGGCCGGCCCCGACGGCGTGCTCGACCTCCTGCGCGAGCTCACCGCAGACATCAAGCACTCCCGCGCCTGAAGCCCGGCGTCGGGTCGTTCAAGGTCTGCGGCTGGAGGCTGCAGCGGTCGGCGTTGGACGGTCTCCCTCAACCGGCGGAGGGGATGCGGTGCTCGGGCAGGGGTTCCGCTTCGGCGTGGATCATCCGGTCGGGCGCCAGTGGGTTGCGGGAGGCCCCAGAGGTAGTAGACGACGCCGGGCACGACGAGGCCCACGATCCAGGAGATGTCGGCCCCGCCCAGGGCCTTGGTGACCGGTCCGGTGTACAGCGAGTGGGCCAGGAACGGCACCTGCACCAGGACCCCGAGTACATAGGTGGTGATCGCCACGACGTTCCAGCGGCCGTAGCGCCCGTCAGGGTCGTAGAGCGCCGGGATGTCGACCTTCTCCGTGGAGACCAGGTAGTAGTCGGTGAGGTTGATCGCCGACCACGGGGTGAAGACCATCAGGAGCAGCAGTACGAAGTTCTTGAAGTTGTTCAGGAAGTCGGCGCTGGCCGCGAGGGCCACGAGTGCGGCCACCAGCAACATCGCGGTGACGAAGACCGCGCGGGCCACCCATGAAGTCGATGGAACGGCGTTCGACGGACAAGGTGTTGGGTCATGGGCATCCCTCCAAGGGATGCCTCCATCACACGAGAAGAGCCGAGCAGCCCGGAAGCCTGGTGTACGGGTGCTCGTCTCGGATCCGAG
>JBKJON010000366.1:0-10800 GCA_046595715.1 Marmoricola sp. | reverse complement strand
CCGGGTGGCCAGGTCGAGGGCGTTGGTGCCGACGCTCGTGTCGTCCCACCGGCCGCCCGGGACGAAGTTGACGGTCTCGGCCTTGCGGCGCATCACGCGGCCCCCGTAGGTCCAGAGGATGCGGGTCTCGGCGTCGGTGACCGCGACGACGATGTCGCCGTCCTCCGCCGTACGCCGCAGCTCGGACTCCATGCGCTCGACCGCCACCTGGAGGGGCGAGCCGTCCCAGATCGCCGCGGTGTCGGACTCGTCGGCCATGGGCGCCTCGGCGACGTCGATGCCCACCGTGGGGGCCGAACGCTCCCAGGAGCGAAGGATCTCGGGCCGGACCATGACCCCAGTGCCGTCACCGTGCTCGACGAAGTTGGTCCACGCGCGCACGGCGTCCACCCGACGCGTGTGCAGATCGTTGCTCGACGGCGACATCCGGGCCTCTCCCACTGTGACTGCCGCCACGTTAGCCCCCGTTCCCAGCGCACAACAGGGCACTGGCCGATCCGCGGATCAGGTGCGGAGCTCACGCCGCAGGAAGCGCTCGGTGCGTTCCATCGACAGGGGCCACAGCGGGATGAACGCGTGCTGCTCGCCCGGGTAGATCTCGAGCTGCGCGTCGACGCCGGAGCGCCGCAGCAGTCGGTGGGTCGTGCGGGACCACGCCACCGGGCAGGAGTCGTCGAGGGTGCCGTGGTGGAGCAGGACCGGCTCGGTGATCCGGTCGAAGTAGGTGCGCGCCGAGAGGCCGGCGTAGAACTCAGGCTCCTCGGCGGGAGTGCCGTGGCGGCGATAGGTCGCGGCCGCCGCCTCTGGTCGTTCGGCCACCGTCCAGCGATTGAAGTTGTCGACGAAGTCCGAGCTCACTGAGGCGAAGACGACGGCGGCGCGGACCAGTCCGGGTCGGACGACGATCGCGTTCAACGTCACACCCCCACCCATCGAACGTCCGAGCATGGCCACCCGACCGGGGTCCACGAACGGCTCCTTCTTCAGGGACTGGACGGCGTTGGCCGTGTCGCGGGTGTAGCCGAGCCGGGTCTCTCGACTCGCCTCGGACGCGGGGTCGGAGCCGGCGTGCCCGCGGTAGTCGGTGTGCAGCACCACGAACCCGGCGCGGGCGAGGTAGTCCTGCTCGCGCGCCAGGCCCTGACCTGTGGTGTAGACCGAGGGCTCGATGTAGCCGTGGTTGAGCACCACGGCGGGGAACGGCCCCTGACCACGTGGCCGCAGGAGCACGCCCGAGACCGTCACGTCACCGCTCGGGTAGGTGACCTCGTGGCGCACGTAGGCGTCGCTGCTCCGCGCCTCCCGGGTGCGGCGGATGCGTCCACCCACGAGCTCCTCGCGCATCAGCGTCGGGAGCGAGATCCGGTCGGTGACGGGCGGGATCGCCGCGGGTGTCGAGGCGGCGGGCGACGAAGCGGCGGGCGACGGTGTCGTCGGACCTGCACTCGGCGTCCCGCCCGAGGTGGGGTTCTTGCGCGCGGGGGCGGCTGACCCGCCCTCGCCACCGCAGGCGGTGAGGCTGAGGGCGAGGGCACCGGCCAACGCCGTACGACGGGTGACCGTACCGGTTCGCGCGCCATCCACAGCTCCCATGGTGCGTCACTGCACAAGCCCCGGCCGACTTCCGCAGGGACAGCGGGGCGTGACCTGGTCAGATCCCGCTGGGCTCGCCGCGGTAGCTGCCGAAGGCCCACTGGTTGCCCTCCGGGTCGCGGAGGCCGAACTCCCAGCCGCCATAGCCGGGCTCGTTCAGCTCGCGCGTGATCTCGACCCCGGCCTGCACCGCGCGGTCGTGCACGGCACGTGGGTCGGCGGTCACGACGTAGAAGCCGGCACCACCGGGTGGCAGGCTCCAGCCCTCGGGCTTGTGGCTGCCGAACATGACGCCTCCCCCCTCGGGCCAGTCGAGCTGGGCGTGGTGGACGACGCCAGGGTCGCCCTCGTCGGCGTACACCGCGGTGGCCTCGAAGCCGAGGGCGGTCAGGAACTCGATCATCGCCCGGGCGTCATGGGCCTGGAAGGTTCCCCACACGGTCGGAGCGGGTGCTGTCTGCTCGGTCACGGGACTCAGTCTGGCCGGTTGCGGTGGCCGCCGTCTTGGATGTTTCGGCGCTCCTCGGCGAGCCACTGGGTCGGGCTGCAGCCGGCCATCTGCCGGAACTCGCGGGTGAGGTGGGCCTGGTCGGCGTACCCGGCCGCCACGGCGATCTCGGCCAGGCCGGAGGTCCCCTCGGTCAACCGGGCGATCACGGTGTCGAAGCGGAACTGACGGCCGAGCCGCTTGGGCGAGAGGCCGGTCTCGGCCACCATCAGCGCCCGCAGCTGGCGCGGGCTGAGCAACACCTGCCGGGCGAGCTCATCGACGCCGCAACGTCCGCCGCTGTCCTGGAGCAGCTGCCAGGCCCGGACGAGCTCGGGACGGACCGAGGCGCCTCGCCCCTGGTCGGACCGCTCGCGCAGCCAACGCTGGAGCACGTCCAGGCGGCCCTCGCCGTCGGTCCGCGAGCCCACCCGGTCGTGCAGCTCAGCAGCGGCGCGACCGAGCACCTCGTGCCCGTGGTCCCCCGGTCCGACGAGCTCGGCGGCGCGACAACCGAGCAGCGCCGGCGCGGCCAGCGGGTGCAGGGCCAGCTGCACCCCGGCCTGCTCGGAGGGCTGCTCCACCCGGGCGGCGACGGGATGGAGACCGGCGACGCAGACGTCGTACGACGTGGCGCGGGAGGCGTCGAACCGGTCACCGTCCTCGACCGTTCCGGAGACCCGGACCGGACCGTCCACCGAGACGATGAAGGTGACCCAGGGCGACGGGAGCCCCCGGTGCTCACCCTCGGGCTGGCCGCTGGTCTGGTACGCGCAGGCCGACACCACGGCACCGGGCAGCAGGTCGTCCCGGTGCCGGAAGTGCGGGGCGTCGGGCACCGGTCAGGTCCCTGCCGGCGCCGGGTTCGCTGGGAGATCACTGGGGGCCGCGTGGGCGTGGATGCGCCCCCGGGTCGTGCTGAGCCGGTCGCCGGTTCCGCCCCAGCGGCCGGCCACGATCTCGGCGGCGATGCTGACGGCGGTCTCCTCCGGCGTACGCGCGCCGAGGTCGAGGCCGATCGGGCTGGAGAGACCGTCGAGCTCCTCATCGCTCAGTCCTGCCTCGCGCAGCCGGTCGAGCCGGTCGTCGTGCGTACGCCGCGACCCCATCGCGCCGACGTAGGCGACCTCGGGCAGCCGGAGTGCCACCTCGAGGAGGGGGACGTCGAACTTGGGGTCGTGGGTCAGCACACAGACCACGGTACGACTGTCGATGCGGCCGGCGTCGCGTTCGGCGATGAGGTACTTGTGCGGCCAGGTCACCACGACCTCGTCCGCCGAGGGGAACCGGCTGTTCGTCGCGAACACGGGCCGCGCGTCGCACACGGTGACGTGGTAGCCGAGGAAGCCGCCCACGCGAGCAACGGCGGCCGCGAAGTCGATGGCGCCGAAGACCAGCATCCGGGGCGCAGGCGCGAAGGCCCAGACGAAGACCCGCATGCCCTCGCCACGTCGCTCACCGTCGGGTCCGTAGGTCATGGTCGCGTTGTGCCCGGACGCCAGCAGGCCCAGGGCGTCGTCGTGGATGGCGTCGTCGGCACGGGGGGAACCCAGCGACCCGGATAGTCCGAGACGTTCCCGTGGTGCATCGGCCTCCTGGACGACGGTTGCGTCTCGGACTACCGAGTCCTGGGGGCGTACGACGACCCGCCGACCCACCCACGCAGGGTCGGGGTGCTCGATCACGGTGGCCAGGGCGACGGGGCGGCCTTCCCTGATGTCGGCGGCGATCTGACCCAGCTCGGGGAAGGTCTCCTGGTTCACCTTCTCGACGTACACGTCCAGGATGCCGCCACAGGTCAGGCCGACAGCGAAGGCGTCGTCGTCGGAGACACCGAACCGCTCGAGGACCGGCTCCCCGGAGGTCGCGACGCTTTCGCCGAGGGAGTAGACCGCGCCCTCGACGCACCCGCCGGAGACCGACCCGACCGCGGTCCCGTCCGGCCCCACCAGCATGGAGGCGCCCGGTGGGCGCGGGGCGGAGCGGAACGTCGCCACCACGGTGCCGACGCCGACGGTGTCGCCGGCCTCCCACCACTGCATCAGCTCGTCGAGAACCTCACGCACGGCCCACCACCTCCAGAACTTCGGCGAACGCCTTCAACGAATGGCCCGCGATGAACTCGTCACAGTGCGGCAGGGCCGCCTTGATGCCCTGCTGCACGGGCTCGTAGCCGTGCTTGCCGCGGTGCGGGTTGACCCACACCACCCGGTGCGCGAGCCGGTGCAACCGCTGCATCTGCTCACCCAGCTCGGAGGCGTCGCCGCGCTCCCAGCCGTCGGAGAACACCACCACCACCGCACCCCGGGCCATTCCGCGCGCGCCCCAGCGGTCCAGGAACGCCCGCAGCGTCTCGCCGAGCCGCGTGCCCCCTGACCAGTCGGGAACAGCCTCACCGGCGCGGACCAGGGCGCGCTCGGGATCGGCGGTGCGCAGCGGCAGCGTGAGCCGGGTCAGTCGGGTGCCGAGGCTGAACACCTCCACCTTGGCGCTCGCCGTACCGGCACTCGTGGTCACCAGATGGGCCAGCCGAAGGATCGCGTCGGCGTAGGGCCGCATGGAGGCGGAGACGTCCACGAGCAGCACGACCCGTCGGGGCGAGGTGCCGCGTCGGCGGTGCTCCACGCGTCCGGGCTCACCCATCTGGCGCAGGGTGGTGCGCAGGGTGCGATGCATGTCGATCTCCCCCCTCCGCCACGGCGTACGCCGCCCGGCACGGCGCTGCGGCAACCGGGGTCGCAGGGCACGGATCATCGCGTCCAGCAGCGCCTTCTCGTCGGGGGTCAGCTGGGCCACGTCCCGGTGCCGGAGCACCTCGGTGTCGCTCGCCGCGGCCTGCACCACCTCGGGCGTCGACTCGCCGCCCTCCTCGCCGGACTCCCCCGTCGGCAGGGGCGGGCTGATCTCACGGGGCCGGTCGCGCGCCACGGTGCGCGGCAGCTGCTCGCGCGCCCCGAACCAGGCCTCGAAGACGTGGCCGTAGCGGACGAGGTCGTCCGGGCTGCCGCAGAGCGTCGCGACTCCGGCCCGGTAGGTGGCCAGCGGGTCGCCGGCCCCGACCAGGGAGGCTGCCCGCAGGAAGCTGGTGGCACGGTCGTGGGTGACCGCCAGGCCGGCCGAGCGCAGGGCACGGGTGAAGCCGAGCAGGATCTCGTCGGCCTCGTGGGCGACCTCAGTCGTCATCCGGCCAGCATCCGGTCGAGGGCCTGTTTCACGCGGTCGGTGTCCTCGCGGTACTTCACCACCGCACCCAGCGTCCGCGCGGCCGTCTCCAGGTCGAGCTCCTCGACGCCGAGCCGGTGCAGGGCGCGGGCCCAGTCGAGGGTCTCGGCCACCCCCGGTGGCTTGAGCAGCTGCTGGCCGCGGAGCTGCTGCACGACTCCGGCGACCTGCTCGGCCAGCCGCTGGCTGACCTCGGGCAGCCGGCTGCGCACGATGGCGATCTCCCGCTCGAGCCCGGGGTGGTCGATCCAGTGGTAGAGACAACGACGCTTGAGGGCGTCGTGCAGCTCGCGCGTGCGGTTGGAGGTGAGTACGACGGTCGGGGGCGTGGCCGCCGTGACGGTGCCCAGCTCGGGGATGCTCACCGACCAGCTCGAGAGCACCTCCAGCAGGAACGCCTCGAACTCGTCGTCGGCCCGGTCGACCTCGTCGATGAGCAGCACCGCAGGCGCCTCGCGCAGGGCCTGCAGCACTGGACGGGCCAACAGGAACCGCTCGTCGAACAGCGACTTCTCCGCCTCGTTGGCGTCGAGCTCACCGGCCTTGGTGGCCGCCTCGAGCGTGCGCAGGTGAAGGATCTGACGCGGGAAGTCCCAGTCGTAGAGCGCCTGCGTCGCGTCGATGCCCTCGTAGCACTGCAGCCGGATCAGTGGCACGTCGGTGAGCACGGCCAGCGCCTCCGCCAGCGCGGTCTTGCCGGTGCCGGGCTCACCCTCCAGCAGCAGTGGACGCTGCATCCCCTGGGCCAGGAAGACGACGGTCGCCAGGTCGTCGTCCGCGAGATAGCCGGTTTCCCCGAGGGCAGACCGGACCGCGTCCGGAGAAGTGAGCTCCATCCGCTCAGGCTACTCAGGCGCGGGTTGGACGAGGGTTGGCAGAGCCCTGCCCGTCCCAGTCCAGGAGGGCCGCAGCCTTGTCCGCACCCGGAGCGACCTCACCGCGAGTCGACGTCGCGACCCGAGGCCAGGTCGCCACACTCCACCAGCTGGACGTCGCGCTGACCGAGGTAGGTCCGGGCACCCTGGTCGCCGCTGGCGGAGGCGATCACACCGGCCCAGTGGCCGCGGCCGAGCAGGACGGGATGGCCGGGCTTCCCGTCGTACGCCGCCCGGGCGAGGGTCTGGCTGTCCACCGGGAGCTCGAGGAGGCGGCGTACGACGTCAGCGCCGATGTCCGGCAGGTCGACCAGCGTCACCAGCGCCGCAGTCCCGGAGGCGTCCAGGCTCGCGAGGCCGGATCGCAACGAGGCACCCATCCCCTCGGCCCAGTCCTCGGCGACGACGAGGTTCACGTCGTACCCCTTCAGCAGCGGCCGCGCCAGCTCGGCGGAGGCACCGAGCACCACCACGACCGGGTCGCACCCGCCCGCACGGAGGACCGACACCGCGTCGACCAGCCAGGTGTCGACCAGGGCCTTCGGCCGACCCATCCGCCGCCCCGCGCCCGCGGCGAGCAGGAGGCCGACCGTGCTCGGTCTGCGCGCGCTCGGCTCCCATCGACCCACGCCCGCATCCTACGGAGGCCACGACCGCCTGTTCGAACATCGGCGCGATTACTCGCACACCTGTTCGAACCTCTGTTACCGTGGAACCCGTGTCCGTGGACTTTCAGCCCTCCCTCCTCGATGCCCTCGACGGTCTCGGCCACGTCGGTGTGGGGGCGCTTGCCGGCCGGTTGCAGCGCACCGAGCTCAGCCGCGGCGCCTGGGTCGACACCCTGCCCGGGTGGTTGGAAGGCGCCGACGAGGTCTTCGCCGAGCTCGTGGAGTCGGTGCCCTGGCGGGCGGAGCGACGTCCGATGTACGACAACGTGGTCGACGTCCCCCGGCTGCTGCACACCTACGGCATCGACCAGCTGCTGCCGCACGACGCCCTGACCGAGGCCCGCGAGGCGCTGAACGCCCACTACCGTCCGGAGCTGGGTGAGCCGTTCGTGACGGCAGGGTGCTGCTACTACCGCGACGGCCACGACTCGGTGGCGTGGCACGGCGACAACATCGGACGCGGACGTTCGCAGGACACCATGGTCGCCATCGTGTCGTTGGGCTCGCCGCGCAAGCTCCAGCTCCGACCCCTGGGCGGGCACACCGAGTTCAGCCACGCCCTGGGACACGGTGACCTCATCGTCATGGGCGGCTCCTGCCAGCGCACGTGGGAGCACGCCGTACCCAAGACCTCACGGCCCGTCGGGCCCCGCATCAGCGTCCAGTTCCGTCCCCGCAACGTCTTCTGATCTCGCCGGCGATTGGCGCAGGGGGCGAGACTGTTCGGCGTGACCTCGTCCCCTGATCCCTTCCTCGACGCGCAGCTCGAGCGCACGATCCTGTCCCTGCTCGACCAGCGCGCACCCACCGCGACGATCTGCCCCTCCGACGCCGCTCGTGCCGTCGGCACGACGGATGGCTGGCGTGAGCTGATGGAGCCGGCGCGAGAGGCCGCCGGCCGGCTCGTCCAGGACGGCCGGGTCGAGATCACCCAGGGTGGCCAGGTCGTCGATCTCGCCACGGCCCGCGGGCCGATCCGGATCCGACGGGTTCGCCAGCACCGCTCGTGACTGGGTAAACTCGGCGACAGCACAGGGGTACAGCGCGTCAGTGGCGGGGTGGCGCGCACCGTCTTCAGCGCACCCGGAGCACCCCAATGCCAACCCCCGTCACCGCTGCTGTCGCACCCGACTCGGCCCGCACGTCCTTGCGCACGCTGATGCGCGCCGTGGACCGGCCGTTCCTGGTCCTCGACGCTGCCGCCCGGTTGCCGACCGCGATGCTGCCGCTCGGGATCCTGCTCTACGTCGCCGACCGCACCGGGTCCTACGCAACCGGTGGCGTGGCGGTCGCCGCGCTGAGCGTGGGCGGAGGGCTCGGGGGATCACTCGTCGGCCTGGCCTCCGACCGGTTCGGGCAGAGGCTGGTCGGCCTCGTGGTCACGACCGTCCAGGTGCTCGCCCTGGGCGCCTTCCTGACCCTCGCACCGCACGACGCCCTGCCGGTGACGATGGGCCTCGCCGTGCTGATCGGCCTGACCAACCCCCAGAGCGGGGCGATGGCGCGCAGCCGCTGGGCCATGATCTCGCGCCCTCACACCGACCGGCGTTCGTTCACGACGACGGCGATGGCCTGGGAGGGCGCCCTCGACGAGTCGTCCTTCGTCCTCGGGCCGGTGCTCGTGAGCACGGTGGGCGCCCTGACCCAGCCCGCCCTCGGCCTGGGGGTGGCCCTCGTGGTGGCGGCGGTGGCACAGGTGGGTTTCGCCCTGCACCATACGGCCCTGCCCGGCCGCACTCGTGGGCACGCGCATCCGCACCACGTCCGCGCCCCTCTGCCGCGGGTGCACGTGGCCTGTCTGCTCGTCGCCATGGGCGCGATCGGCCTGGTCTTCGGCGCCACCCAGACCGGCATCGCAGCCCGGATGTCGCTCGCCGGCACCGACGAGCTCACCGGCCCGGTGTACGCCGCCCTGGGGGTGGGCTCCGCGGTCGCAGGCCTGCTGACCACCCGGCTGCCGCCAGGGTTCACCCTCGAGGCCCGCATCGCCGTCGGCGGGGCGCTCGTGGCCCTGAGCGGGTCGGCCACCTCGGTCGCCGAGCAGCCGGCCCTGCTGGCCCTCGCCTGCCTCCTGCTCGGAGTCGCTCTGGCTCCTGCCCTGACCAGTGCCTATGCCCTGGCCGAGCGGGCCGCCCCTGTCGGCTGGGCCACGACCATGATGACCGCGCTGGGCACGGCCAACGTCGCCGGAGTCGCGGCCGGCGCGGCGATGGCCGGAGTCCTGGTCGACCGGGTCTCCCCCGGCGGCGCGCTGCTCGTCGACGTCGCGGCCGGAGTCCTCGTGCTCACGGCCGGGGTGGTGGCCCTGCTGGACGCGTCACACGCCACGCCCACCAGATCATCGGCAGCTGCAACGGGAGCCGGATGAGGGTGCCGGCGACGTACGCTCCGCTCGCGTCGTCGTCGCGCCAGGCCTCGACCGCCATCGAGACGTTGGCGGGGAAGATCGCCATGAGCAGGCCGGCCGAGGCCCACCCCGCGACCCGTCGCGTACGCCGCCACAGGAGCCCGGCCGCACAGGCCAGCTCGGCCACCCCGGAGAGGTGGACCAGGAACCGGTGGGCCGGCAGCGCGTCCGGGACCATCGGCGTGAAGACACCCGGTCGCACGAGGTGGAGCGTGCCGGACGCCGTGAACAGCACCACGAGGACCCAGGCGAAGCGCAGGGGCAGGTGGTCGGACCTCGTCAGGTGGTCAGCCGGCCTCGTCACGCTGGTCCTCGAAGTCGGCCTTCATCGCGGCCAGCGTGCGGGCGATGTTGCGCCGCTGGAAGTCGGAGAACAACCGGCCCCCGGTGGCGACCTTGTCGAAGATCGCCGCCGACCAGTCCGGCCAGCCCACTCGTAGGTCGGTCCAGGTCTCGGTGATCCGGGTGCCGCCCTCGGTGGGCTCGAAGGTGTACTCCCACGAGGCGATCCGGCCAGGAAGGATCGGCCTGCGCGGCCCGATCTTGCGCACGTCGAAGGCGAACCGCCGCGCCGGGTCGGCTGCCCTCACGACGCACTCGGTCCGCCAACGGGCCCGACCACGCTTGTTGGAGCCGTTGAAGACCTCGCCCACGGTCAGCGGGCGCCCCGTCGCGGCCGTGGTGGCGCCGGTGTTCTCGGGGCTCCACCGGGGCATCTGGGTCGGGTCGGCGACCTGGTCGTAGATCGTCCGTGCATCGACCTCGATGACGACGCTGTCGCTGACCTGCATGTCGCGGCCCATGGAGCTCCTCTGGTCGGTGGTGGCTGGCTGCGGGTGGAGACCCAGAAGGGCCCCCGCGCGGATGCGGGGGCCCTTCGGAGTTGCTACGGGTGGATCCGGGCGGTCAGAAGTCCATGCCGCCCATGCCACCGGAGGGGTCGCCGCCCATGGGGGCGGCCTTCTCCGGCTTGTCGGCGATGACTGCCTCGGTGGTGAGGAACAGCGCGGCGATCGATGCGGCGTTCTGCAGGGCCGAGCGAGTCACCTTGGCCGGGTCGGGGATGCCGAAGGCGAGCATGTCGCCGTACTCCCCGGTCGCGGCGTTGAGCCCGTGACCGACCGGCAGGCCGGCGACCTTCTCGGCCACGACGCCACCCTCGAGACCGGCGTTGATCGCGATCTGCTTGAGCGGGGCCGCGAGCGCGACGCGGACGATGTTGGCACCGGTGGCCTCGTCGCCCACCAGCTCGAGCTTCTCGAACGCGTTGACACCGGCCTGCACGAGAGCCACGCCGCCACCGGCGACGATGCCCTCTTCGACGGCGGCCTTCGCGTTGCGAACGGCGTCCTCGATGCGGTGCTTGCGCTCCTTGAGCTCCACCTCGGTGGCTGCTCCGACCTTGATGACCGCAACACCGCCGGCCAGCTTGGCCAGGCGCTCCTGCAGCTTCTCGCGGTCGTAGTCGGAGTCGCTCTTCTCGATCTCGGCACGGATCTGGTTGACGCGGCCGGCGAGCTGGTCGGCGTCACCGGCACCGTCGACGAC
>JBKJON010000270.1:0-3186 GCA_046595715.1 Marmoricola sp. | reverse complement strand
AGCACCGCGAGCGTCCGGCTGTGCGACGAGCGCCTGAGCACCGTCACGGCCGCCGCGCAGCTGCGGGCCCAAGGGCGGCCGGGCAAGAAGCACGGCAAGAAGCGGCGAGCCGTCGTGGACCAGGCCGCCGCAGTCGTCATCCTGCAGAATGCACTGGACACCGAGCGGGCGACGGGGACGCCTCCCGGTGAACAGGTCGACTGAGGACGGACCAGGGAGCAGCGTGAGCGAGCACGATCAGGAGCAGGGGCACGACGGTGGCGAGGACGGCTTCAGCCTGTTCGGTCACGACGAGGCCTCCCACGACGACGAAGCCGGCGAGGGACCCCTTCTCGTCGCGCCTGCCGCTCCCCGACGTCGCCGCTTCAGCGGCCTCAAGTCCTGCCTGGCCCTGCTCGTGGTCGCGGCCCTCGTCGTGGCCGCCGGCGTCGCCGCCTTCACCGTCGGTCGCGACAAGCTCGAGGAGCTCACCGCCGACGCGCCGGACTACAGCGGGGACGGCACCGGGCAGGTGCTCTTCGAGGTCACGTCGGGCGACACGGTCACCCAGATCGGTCGCAACCTCAAGGCCGAGGGCGTGGTCAAGAGCGTCGACGCGTTCAGCGAGGCCGCGGCCGGCAACGACGAGGCGCAGGACATCCAGGTCGGGTTCTACGAGCTCAAGAAGCAGCTGCCCGCTGCCGACGCACTGGAGGTCCTGGTCGACCCCGAGAACCTCGTCCAGGCCTCGGTGACCATCCCCGAGGGCCTGCGGCTGACCGACATCCTGCCGCGGATCGCCAAGGCCACCGACATCCCCGTGGCGCAGTTCCGCCGTGCGGTCAAGGACGGCGACGCGATCGGCCTGCCGGCGTACGCCAAGGGCAACGCGGAGGGCTACCTCTTCCCGGCGACCTACGCCTTCTCGCCCAAGGCCGACGCGACCCAGGTCCTCGCCACGATGGTCGAGCGGTGGCAGCAGGCTGCCGAGGAGGCCGACCTGGAGGGCGCGGCGGCCAAGCTCGGCTACACCCCCGGCGAGCTGATGATCGTGGCCAGCCTGGTGGAGTCCGAGGCCAACCGGCAGGAGGACCGCGGCAAGGTCGCGCGGGTGATCTACAACCGGTTGGAGACCGACGCCACCAACGGGCTGCTGCAGATCGACGCGACCGTCAACTACGCGCTGGGGCGCAACCTCGGTCTCGGGCTGACCACCGAGGACCTGCAGGTCGACTCGCCCTACAACACACGCAAGAACCCCGGCCTCCCGCCGACCCCGATCGAAGCCCCCGGCGACGAGGCGATCGCGGCTGCCGCCGACCCGACGCCGGGCGACTGGATCTACTACGTGACGGTCGACCTCGACACGGGGGAGACCCGCTTCACCAAGGAATACGACCAGTTCCTGGACTGGAAGAACAACGACCTGGCCCAGTTCTGCGCCGGGTCAGACCGGTGCTGAACGTCCCACCGCCACGGCCGAGCCCGCGACGCTGCGGGGTGCTCGGGCGACCGATCAGGCACTCGCTGTCGCCGGTGCTGCACCGCGCGGCCTACGCCGAGCTCGGTCTCGACTGGTCCTACGACGCCCACGAGGTCAGCGAGGAGGACCTGCCGGGGTTCCTGACCGGGCTGGACGAGTCGTGGCGGGGGCTGTCGCTGACGATGCCGCTCAAGCGAGCCGTCATGCCGCTCCTCGACGAGGTGTCCAGGACCGCCCAGGAGGCCGGTGGGGCCAACACGGTGGTGCTCGACCGCGGCCGGCTGCTGGGGGACAACACCGACGTGCCCGGCGTGGTCAACGCCCTGCGCGAGCGCGGCTCATCACCCCAGTCGGCGCTGGTGCTGGGCGGTGGCGCGACCGCGGCGTCGGTGCTCCTCGGGCTCGCCGACCTCGGCTGCGCGCAGGCCACGCTGCTCGTGCGCGACCCGCCCCGCGCCGCCGAGACGATCGAGGCGGTGCACCGTCACCCCACGCCGCCCCTGGTCACCGTCGCCCGGCTGGCCGACCTCGACGCCGGCAGGATCGGGGGCGACGTCGACCTGCTCGTCAGCACCGTGCCCGTTGAGGCCCAGGTCCCAGCCGTGCTCGCCGCGGCCGCGCGGGCACGGACGGTCTTCGAGGTGGTCTACGACCCGTGGCCCACGCCGCTCGCGGCCGCAGCGATCGAGCTCGGCAGGACGGTGGTCGACGGGCTCGACCTGCTGGCCCACCAGGCGGTGCTCCAGGTCGCCCTGATGACCGGGGGCCGGGTCGGGGTCGACGTGCTGCGCGACGCGGGTCGCGCCGAGCTCGCCCGCCGCGGGCCTGCTGCTCGCTAGGCTCGCGCGGTGTCCTCACCCCTCGCCGCCGCCCTGCTGATGGCGGTCATCGGGCTGGTCAGTGGCTGGTTCGTGCCGGCCCTGGTCCGCTCGATCCCGGAGCCCCAGGCGGAGCCGGAGCCCGAGGACTCCGAGGACTCCAAGGAGCCCGAGGAGCCCAAGGAGCTCTACGCCGACATCGCCGCGCTGCCCGGGCTGGCGTTGAGGTGCGCGGTGGCGACGGCACTGGTCGGCGCCCTGCTCGGTTGGGCCGTGGGGCTCGAGACCCCGCTGCTGTTCCTGGCCTACCTCGCGCCGGTCGGGGTCGCCCTGTCCGTCGTCGACTGGCGGACGCGTCTGCTGCCGACCAAGGTGATCGCCCCGTCGTACGCCGTCGTGGGGTTGCTCGCCGTCGTGGCCGCCCTCCCCGGGCAGGACTGGACCGACCTCCGCCGCGCGGTCTTCGGCTGGCTGGTCGCGGGCGGGACGTTCCTGGTGATGTGGCTCATCTACCCCCGCGGCATGGGGTACGGCGACGTGCGGCTGTCCGGGGTGCTCGGCATCGCACTGGGCTACCTCGGGTGGGGCCCGCTCCTCGTCGGCATCTATGCCGGGTTCCTCGTCGGCGGTCTCGGGGGAGGGCTGCTCTCGGTGCTGCGGGTCGTGCAGCGCCGGTCCTACCCCTTCGGTCCGTTCATGTTCATCGGCGCCGTCATCGGCGTGGTCTGGGGCGAGGCCGTGGTCAACGCCTACCTCTACGGCTGAGATGATCTGCGCATGCTTCGTTGGCTCACTGCGGGGGAGTCCCACGGTCCGGCGCTGGTCGCCGTGCTCGAGGGCCTTCCTGCCCACGTCCGCGTCACCTCCGCCGACATCCAGGACGCCCTGGCGCGCCGGCGGCTCGGC
>JBKJON010000541.1:0-4501 GCA_046595715.1 Marmoricola sp. | reverse complement strand
TCGAGAACACCATCGTGCCGCAGCTTCTCTCGGAGATCGACGGTGTGGAGGGGCTCGAGAACGTCCTGGTCATCGGTGCCTCCAACCGGGAGGACATGATCGATCCCGCGATCCTGCGGCCCGGCCGCCTCGACGTGAAGATCAAGATCGAACGTCCCGACGCCGAGTCCGCGCGCGACATCTTCACCAAGTACCTCACCGCCCAGCTGCCACTGAACGCCGACGATCTCGCCGAGTTCGGCGGCGACAGAGACGCCACGGTCGCCGGCATGATCACGGCCACCGTCGAGCGGATGTACACAGAGTCGGAGGAGAACCGCTTCCTCGAGGTCACCTACGCCAACGGTGACAAGGAGGTTCTCTACTTCAAGGACTTCAACTCGGGAGCGATGATCCAGAACATCGTCGACCGCGCCAAGAAGATGGCCATCAAGGACGTCCTCGACCATGACAACCCCGGTCTCCGCGTCCAGCACATGCTCCAGGCGTGCGTGGACGAGTTCAAGGAGAACGAGGACCTGCCCAACACCACCAACCCGGACGACTGGGCGCGGATCTCCGGCAAGAAGGGCGAGCGGATCGTCTTCATCCGCACGCTCATCACGGGCAAGCAGGGCACCGAGCCGGGGCGCTCCATCGACACGGTCGCCAACACCGGTCAGTACCTCTGACCGGTTCCCGCGCCCGGCCGGCTCCGCTCAGCCGTCCGGGTTCAGGTACTTGTAGGCGCCGGTGCCCCAGGGGACGGTGTTGCCGCTGGGCACCAGACGCGCCTCCCCGGAGGCCTTGCTCCCGTAGCCGGGCGCGTGGGAGGAGCCCTGCGACCAGGTCTTGTTGAAGTTCAGCATGTGGTCGCGGGTGATCCCGTAGTTCGCGATCTGCTGCATCTGCTCGTCGTTGGTGAACGCGGTGGTGCTCCAGTTGGCTGACCCGGAGAAGGTCACGTAGGCACCGGTCGAGGAGCCCCAGTGACCGGCGATGGTCATCCACTTGCTGTGGTTGTACTTGACGATCTCGCGGTTGCGGTTGGTGATCACCGACTGCCGCATCGGGATGGCGCCGCGCCCGGAGCCGCTGCGCAGGATCTCGAGCACCGGGCGGGTGGCGATGGCGTAGATGATCTTGACGTCGCAGCCCGCGTTCCACAGGCTGCGCAGCTTCCGGGCCAGCCACAGTCCGCGGGTGTCGTAGACGGCGTACTGGGTCACCCGGATCACGGTCCGACCCGTGCCACCCGCGGTCGCGCCGGTGCAGCGCACCTGGTTCAGCGCCTGCATCACCGGGTCGGTGGTGCTGGTGGCCGTGCGGAACGGGAAGAACATGCTCAGCACCGGGCCGACCCGGTAGCGACGGTAGGAGCCCGAGGCCGGCCTGTTGATCCGCGTCTCGCGGTAGATCCGCAGGAAGTGGTCGTAGACGTAGGCCGACCAGGAGGTCTGCGCCTGGTTCCACTGCCCGGAGTAGCCCATCTTGGTGAGGTTCATCGAGGTCTGCATCGACACGTGCCGCTGGTGCCCACTGCCCACGTTGTCGAAGAGGAAGTACTTCGAGTGCGGTGTGCCGCCCGGACCGCGGCAGGAACCCCGGCAGTCGCGGGCGAAGCTCACCTTCTCCGAGGAGCCCGGTACCCCGGCCTTGTAGTAACGCTGCCCGAGCTGGCGCTTGAGGTAGTTCCAGGCCCCATGGTCCTGGTTCGCCCCCGCCGCGGCCATGATCTGCACGCTGGCACCGCGTCGGTGCGCGGCCACCAGCGCCCGAGCGATGGCCCAGTCGCTGAAGGACCAGGTGGCAATCCGGATCGTCCCGTTGGTGGGAAGCGGGAGGAAGTTGCGGTCCCGTGGACCACCCCAGACACCTTGGATCGTGAACAGCACCCGGTTGCGGATCGCCATCTTCTCGAACGTCGTGCGGTTGGGGAAGCCGAAGGTGCTCACGGGGGGCATCACGTAGTTCCTCGCGGGTTCCCAGCGCACTGAGGCCACGGAGGCGACCGAGGCTGCAGCAGGGGCTGCGGCCGAGGCGGAGGGGGCGCCTCCGGCACCCAGGGTGCTGGCGAGCACCGCGAGGGCGACGATCGGCGAAAGAACGTATCTGGCCATGTGCGGTTTCCTCCCGAAACGGGTGAAGCGGTCCTGGCAGGTGGCCGAGCCAACCTAACATTGCGCCGCTCTGTGTCCTGGCGTCCCATGGCCGAGGACGAGGAACGACGAAGACGGGGCTCGACCCAGAGGGTCGGGCCCCGTCTCGAGACGGCGGAACGGCTCAGTCGCCGTAGGGGTTCATGTACTTCAGCTGACCCTTGCCGAAGGCGGGCTGCTCGCTGGGCAGACCGCGCTGCTCGGCGACCGGGGCGAACGTGGGCGCCCGGGAGCTGCCCTGGGCCCACGTCTTGTCGAAGTTGAGCAGGAAGCCACGGGCGGTGCCGTAGCCCGTGGTCTGCATCATCTGCTCGTCCGAGCTGAGACCGATGTTGCTCCAGTTGCTCGAGCCGGCCAACGACACGTACGCGTTGGGGTTGCCGTCGTAGTTTCCGGCGATGGTCATCCACTTGCTGTGGTTGTACTTGACGATCTCGCCCGACCTGTTGAGGATGACGGACTGCTTGACCGGGATGGCGCCACGGCCCGCGCTGCTGCGGATGATGCCCATCACCGGGCGGGTGGTGAGCGAGTAGATGATCTTGATGTCGCACCCCGCCTGCCACAGCGAGCGGAGCTTCTTGGCGATCCAGGTGCCGCGCGTGTCGTAGATCGAGTAGTTGATGATCCGGATGCGGGTGCGTCCGTTGCCGCTCGGAACGCCGGTGCAGGCGACCTTGTTCAGCATCTGCATCACCGGGTCGGTGGCGGCAGTGGCGGTCGGGAAGGGGAAGAAGATGCTGGTGACGTCCCCGACCGGGTAGACGCGGTAGGGCGCCGGGTTGGGCCGGTTCAGCCGCATCTCACGGTAGATACGCATGAAGCGGTCGTAGACGTAGACCGAGCGCACTGTCTGCGCGAAGTTCCACTGGCCCGCGTAGGCGAAGGTCGTCAGGTTCGCCGAGCTCTGCATCACGATGTTGCGGGCGTGGCTGGCGCCCACGTTGTTGAACATGAAGAACTTCGCGTGCGGCGTGCCCCCGCGGCCACGGCAGGAGCCGCGGCACTCGCGCGCGAAGCTGACGCGCTCCGAGGAACCGGACACCCCGGCCTTGTAGTAGTTGACGCCGAGGTTCCGCTTGAGGTACTTCCACTCGCGGTTGTCCTTGTTGCGTCCCTGCGCCGCGATCACCTGGACACTCACGCCGCGGTTCTTCGCGGCCACGAGCGCCCTGGCGATACCCATGTCCTTGAAGGACCAGGTAGCGATGCGGATCTGCCCGTTGGTGGTCAAAGGCAGCCTGTAGCGGTCGAGGACCCCGCCCCAGGTGCTCTGGATCGTGAGCAGCACGCTGGAGCGGATCGTGAGCTTCTCGGCCTTGGTGCGGTTGG
Source organism: Marmoricola sp. (assembly GCA_046595715.1). Classification (GTDB taxonomy): domain Bacteria; phylum Actinomycetota; class Actinomycetes; order Propionibacteriales; family Nocardioidaceae; genus Marmoricola. The sequence continues at coordinate 1,031 of JBKJON010000541.1, read as the reverse complement.
GGAACGCGAAGCGTGTGCCCGACGGGACCGCGTAGTTGCTCGGCGGCTGCCCGGACGCGGCCCGGACGGCCAGGCTGGGCACGGTCGGACTGAGCGTGCGAGGCGCCGCCGCGGACGCCGTCGTGCTCGTGGTCGCAAGGCTCAGCGAACCGGCCACCACCACCAGCGCCGCGACGGACGCGACAGTACGACGAGTGAACAAGAGGTCCCCCCAAAGGAAAGATGTAGCCGAGATGCCCGCGCGCAGGGCCTGCGCAATCTAACACGCACGAGTCCGCTCAACCCGGCTCAACGGGCCAAATCGGACCCTCCGTGGTCTAGACGGATCCCCCCCGTAGTCTCGAAGCGTGAGCGTGCGCCGGGTGATGGGGACCGAGACGGAGTTCGGCATCTCGGTGCAAGGGCATCCGCACGCCAACCCGATGGTGGCGAGCACCCGGCTGGTCAACGCCTACGCCACGGCGACCCTCAAGGCACGACGAGCCCGCTGGGACTTCGAGGAGGAGTCGCCGCTGCGCGACGCACGGGGGTTCGACATGTCGCGCGAGGTCGCCGACTCCAGCCAGCTCACCGACGAGGACCTCGGTCTGGCCAACATCATCTTGACCAACGGCGCCCGGCTCTACGTCGACCACGCCCACCCGGAGTACTCCACCCCGGAGTGCACGACCCCGCTCGACATCGTGCGGTGGGACAAGGCGGGGGAGCAGATCGCGCTGGACGCGTGCCGTTTCGCCTCCGTGCCGGGTGAGGGTGACCTGTTGCTCTACAAGAACAACACCGACAACAAGGGCGCCTCCTACGGCTCCCACGAGAACTACCTGGTGCGCCGCTCCACCCCGTTCGGCGACATCGTGCGGCACCTCACCCCGTTCTTCGTCAGCCGCCAGGTCGTCTGTGGAGCGGGCCGGGTCGGGATCGGGCAGGACGGGCACGGCGACGGCTTCCAGCTCACCCAGCGCGCCGACTACTTCGAGGTGGAGGTCGGGCTCGAGACGACCCTCAAGCGGCCGATCATCAACACCCGGGAC
>JBKJON010000527.1:0-6161 GCA_046595715.1 Marmoricola sp. | reverse complement strand
TGAGACTGCCGGCGCCTGAGCGTTCCCTGGGAAGCGGGCGTGCGGCCGGCCCTAGGCTGGCCGCCCGGCCGAGACCACTGGCGAGACGATCACCGTCACCTGGCGCGAGGAGTCCGCGCGGCTGGTCGGCGCTCTGACCCGGATGACCCGGTATCTTGACCTCGCCGTGGACCTGGCGCAGGACGCGCAGGTGAGCGCGCTTGAGAGCTGGCCCACCCACGGCATCCCCGACAACCCCGGCGCCTGGCTGATGACGACCGCCAAGCGTGCAGGCCGCCTGCCATCGGCTAGGAGATCGCGGCTGAGTTCGCCCTATGCGGCTGGGCGTCGTGGCTGGCGATCGTGGTAGCGACATCCGAGCGCCCCGGCGCGTTAGAAGTCACGCTGTGGGGACTGATGATCGCCATACCGGTGGTCGGCTCCCTTGCCGGACTCGCCGCGGCCATCTATCGGCCGACACGCCGCCGCGGATTCGAGATGCTGCCATCGACAACGGTTTCTGGCTGCACGAAGCGCTGGCTGCACGAAGCGCTGGCTGCCCGCTCAACCGTCCCCCGTAGAAGAACAAGCCGACCTCCGAACCAGGAGGACAGGGAGACGTTTGTCGAAGAGGTGACCCGATAGACGACGTTCCGCCGATCCGGTCTGTGATCATCGACCACTCGTGTCAGCTGCGCTGACGGTTCCAACGCCTCGACGGGCGAGGCTCTGGCGACGTCTACAGTTGAGCGTGACAGGAAGGAGCGTGCATGGGGCGATTCCAGCGCGCCGTCGGCATCATCATCTTGGGAACCGCCCTACTCGGGGCGGGTCTGCTCGCGTGGGCTGTCGCGTTCAAGGAAGCGGATCCGGCGTCCCCGGCGCGGACTGAGCTCTTGTTCGGCGTGTGGGAGTTCCTGTACGACACCTCTGCCCCTCCTGCGTCGGTGCTGGCTGCCGCGCTGGGGCTGGGTCTGATCTTCGCCGCGTTCGTCGCTGTTCTCGAGCGACGGATCGCGAACCGGTCGCGGCGTTCGCTCAGTCCAACCATGCTCCCGCTGGCGCCGCGGCCCGTCATGGCCGAGACTCACGGAACCTTCGCGGGACCAGTCACGGTCACCGTCCTGATCCCGGCCTACAACGAGGAGGTGACGCTGCCCTCAACCTTGCGCTCGCTGCGGGAGCAGTCGGTTCCGCCGGTCCGGATCATCGTCGTGGCTGACAACTGCACGGACCGCACCGTAGACCTTGCCCACGAGGCAGGCGCGGAGGTGATCGCCACCGTCGACAACACCCAGAAGAAGGCCGGCGCGCTCAATCAGGCCTTGGTACAGGTCCTTCCTGGGCAGGGAGACAACGACTTGGTGATGGTGATGGACGCGGACACCACGTTGGATGACGGATTCCTGGCTGCGGCAGAGCGTCGGATGACCTCCGATCGTGCGCTGATGGCGATCGGTGGGCTCTTCTACGGCGAGCAGGGCAGTGGCATTCTCGGACAGTTCCAGCGCAACGAGTACATCCGTTATGCGCGCGATCTGCGGCGTCGCCGCGGTCGGGTGTTCGTGCTGACCGGTACGGCCGCCCTGTTCCGACCGCGCGCGTTACGCACCGTCGCAGCGAGCCGGGGACGCCAGCTGCCCGGGGTTGCCGGTGACGTCTACGACACAGTCGCGCTGACCGAGGACAACGAGCTGACGCTCTCGCTCAAGAGCCTTGGCGCCCTGATGGTGTCCCCGGCGGAGTGCACGGTGGTCACCGAGGTGATGCCGACCTGGGGTGCGTTGTGGGCTCAGCGTCTGCGGTGGCAGCGCGGCGCGCTGGAGAACCTCGGCGCCTACGGGGTGACGGCGCAGACTCTGCGCTACTGGCTGCAGCAGCTCGCGATCGGGTACGGCGTCATCTCCCTCAGCGTCTACCTGCTGCTCATCACGATCATGGTCCTGACGTTGGTGAACGTGGTCGTATTCCCCTTCTGGTTGGGACTCGGGGCTGTGTTCATCCTGGAGCGCGTCATCACGGTGTGGCGCGGCGGATGGGCTGCACGAGTTCTGGCACTGATGCTGCTGCCCGAACTGGTGTTCGCGATGGTGCTCAACGTGGTCTACGTCAAGGGCGTCGTGGACATCTCGCTGCGGCGACGCGCCGGGTGGACCTACGTACAGCACACGGCCCCCTCCAGTGCACCCGAGGTGAGGAGGTGACGTCGTTCCCCCAGGCATGGTTGGTCCCGCTGAACCTCTTGCCCCAGGCGTGGCTACGGACCGACTGGTTCGCCGTCCTGGCCGCCTTCGTCGCCGTCAACACCCTCATGTACGTCGCGCTGTCGATCGGCCACATGCTGCCGAAGCCCTACTTCTCGGATCTGCTTCCACGTCGGGGTCGCCGGGCCCAGGATCGCAGCATCTACGCGGGCACCGCGTCACCAGAACAACAGGACTAAAGTTGCACCGGCGCGGACACGCCCTCAGAACGTTCCCTGGACCTGCCACGGCTCGACCGCGGACATGAACCGGGCGACGAAATCGTCGTAGGGCATGGCCGGCCCGATGAGGTTGCCTTGGGCCAGATCGACCCCCTCGGCGCGCACGACTTCGAGGATCGCCTGCTCACTCACGTGCTCGGCCACGGTCTGCTTGCCGAGGTCACGTGCGATCCCGACGATGGATCGCATGATCGTGCGGTCGATGTCAGATCGATGGCTCTCGGCCACGAACTCTCCGTCGATCTTGACGTAGTCGAACAGCAGGTGCTTGAGGTAGTAGAAGGAGCCGAAGCCGGCCCCGAAGTCGTCCAGGGCGAACTTGCAGCCCAGTGCTGTCATCCGCTCAGCGAACTCACGAGCGCTCGTGAAGTCAGAGACCGCCGCCGTCTCGGTGATCTCCAGGATCAGCGCTGACGGGTCGACGGCGTGTTCACCGAGGGCCTCGACGATCGCACGCTCGGTTCCCGGGTCCCCGATGGAGTGCCCCGAGAGGTTCACCTCGAGCCCGAAGTCAGGCGAGAGCCGCCGTAGCCGGGCCAGCATCTCCACGCTCTGAGCGACCACCCACTGGTCCACCGACGGGGCCAGGCCGGCCCGTTCGGCGATGTAGAGGAACCGCCCAGGCAGGACCATCTCTTCCGCATCGCACAGCCGAAGGAGCACCTCCGCGGACTGGATGGTGTTGGTGTGCAGGTCGAGGATCGGCTGCAGGTACAGCTCGAAGTCGTCGTTCTCCAAGGCGCTCTCGATGCGACCCTTCCACTGCAGTCGCGCGCCGGTGCGCGGTGGCCTGTGGTTGGCCTCGTCCAGCACGACGTACCCGTCGCGACCTGCGTCCTTCGCGTCGTACATGGTCATGTCGGCCAGAGCGAGCACGTCGGCCGACTGCTCACGCGCGGCCTTGATCGTGACCACCCCGACGCTTGCGGTCACCCTGTGGCGCGTCCCGTCCAGTGTGGCAGTGAACTCCCGGACCCTGTTCACGATGGACTTGGCGACTGCCTCCGCGCCGAGACGATCGGCTTCGGTGAGCAGGATCGCGAACTCGTCACCACCAAGACGAGCCACGACATCGGTGCCCCGCACCCCGCGCTGCAGCAGTGCCGCTGTTGAGATGATGAGCTGGTCACCCGCCCCGTGGCCAAGCGTGTCGTTGACCTCCTTGAAGTTGTCGAGGTCCAGCAGCAGCACGGCACCCTTGGGCCCATACCGGTCGCAGTGCTCGAGGTGACGGACCAGCTCCTCGTCGAAACGGCGGCGGTTCGCCAAACCGGTGAGCACGTCGTGATCTGCCAGATGAGCCAGACGCCTCTCGTAGCGACGGCGCTCAGAGACGTCGACCACGTTGACCAGCACCAGGTCCTGGGAGCTGCCTTCGCCCAGCAGTACCCGGCTGCTCAGGAAGACCTCCACCTCCTTGCCGTCGGCGGCGCACAGGGTCCAGTCGGTTTCCGCGAGCTGGCCGGGATGTGCGCACGCGTCGGTGAGGTGGCGCTCGAACTGGTCATCGCCGGGCGCTGAAAGGATGCCGAGAGAACGCTCGCCGATGCCGCCCGGCACGTGGCCGATGATCGAGGCCAGCGCGGCGTTGATCCGAATGACGAACCCCGCGGTGTCCAGGACAGCCACTCCGTGGGGAGCGTCGGAGAACAACCGTTCGGCACGTTTCATCGCCGAGACGACCGCGCGTTCTCTCGCACGGTCGTTGCTGACGTCGCGAGCCAGGAGCATCGCGCGGGCACCGTCGGCCTCGGAAGGGAGCAAGGTCACCATGACCTCGTGCTCGACCCCGGCCACGGTGCCGTTCAGGACAGCCGCGACATCCTCACCTGCGAACACCCGCGTGAACGCGTCGCGGAGGGTCACCATGTTCCCGGCCTTGGCGACATCGCTCAGCGGTCGGCCCTCGAACCCACGAATCCCCTGCCGCATCGCTCCGCCGCCGGCAACCACACGGATGATCAGGTTCTCGTCCACGGTCATCACCGTCAGGTCCGGCAGGTGCTCGAGCAGGACCTGCCATCGAGCCTCGGCCGTCGCGAGAGCACGCTCGCTCTGCACGGCCTCGGTGGAGTCGATGGCGACACCGAGATAGCCGGTGGGGTCTCCGTGCTCGTCCATGAGCACCGTGAGGGCGAGCCGCACGAAGATGTGTGCGCCATCAGCCCGGACGTAGGTCCAGATGCGACTCGGCGCAGAGCGGCGCGCGAGCTCAGCAAAGACCGCAAAGCCTGGCTCGACGCCCAGCTCCTCGGCCGCGGCGAGCACCTCTGAGGTGAGGTGGAACACACCGGGGTCGTGCTTTCCGACCAGGTTCGCGGCGTCATACCCCAGCAGCTCTTGCGCCCCGACTCCGAAGGAGGTGATGGTGCCGTTCACATCGGTGGCGATCATGCTGCTCAGTCGAGCCCCACGCAGAATGCCATCCGTCTGAGCGCTCGCCAGGCGCGCTCGCTGCGACTCAATGGCCAGTTGCTCGACCACCTGCTGGATCACCGGCGCCACCAGCAAAGCGAACGCCGACCACAAGACCGCGCGCCGCCAGTCCCCCGAGGCATAGTCCGGTGCACCGATGAGCACCAGCGGAACCAGAAACACGGCTGCCGTGAGTCCCCCCGCCACTGCGACATCGCGCCGGGTGCCCATCAGCGCGAGCCACACGATCGGAAGGGCCACCAACGGTGCGAGCCCCGAAGTGGACCCGCCAGTCAGGTCGCGGGCAAGAGCCAGCAGTGGGAAGAACAGCAGTGGAGCAACCGGATCGATCCACGTGCGCGTGGTCCTTCTGAGGCTGACCACCGAGACCGCAACCATCACCCCGAGGACGGCGAGCACCATCCAGGCCTCGACAGCGCCGCCGTGACCGTAAGGGGGCAGCAGGACGCTGGCGAACCCGATCGTTCCCACCGCCACGAATGGCGCCGCAGCCTTCAGAGAGGCATGAGGCGGCTCAACTCGCACGTTCTCGCGAGACGTCGTACCAAGCCCGCCCATCAGACGATCTCGACCGACAACAACCTGGGAAGGCTCGCGATACTGTTCGTCTCCATCGGTGACCACAGCGCATCGACCCTCATGTCCCAGCCATACCTCGGGTCGGCGAGCCTCGGACCACGCGGCACCTTCGAGAGAAACCGCGCAACGCGTCCGTGTAGCCGAGCAGGCTGACCCTCATGAGGCCACTAGCAGGTCGACGCATCCCACCATTGTCACCTATATCGGCGCCCCGCGGTCGCATGCAGCGGATTCGGTCAACGCCGATCGGATGATCGCCCGCTCCGCTGAATACCGCCCCGACGGGGAACACGGCATCTTCACCGGTCAGCTCAGCAGCTCACGGAGATGATCCTCCGGGCCACCGTCACAGCACTTATTGCTCTGGGGCAGGTGGGTGTCTGCTTGTGGTCACCAAGGTCGCGACAGAGGCCGGGGCGATCACATGTGCGAGATCTCGTCGCTTCGCGCCATCGTCGGACACTCCTCGGGGCGCGCGCGGCCGGGATGGGTCCGGGTGCGCGGCGCGGTCGCGGCTGGCGCGGACGTGTTCGGGTACGTCGTCACGGGCGAGCAGCCGCACGCAGTGGGCGATAGTGCGATCAGCCAGGTCCGTGCATCCAAGGGTGGCGATGGCGATCCGGCGGCACAGCCAGATCGCGGTCACGATGGAGGCCTACTCCCAGGGGTCCTAGGCCTCGAC
>JBKJON010000214.1:0-3466 GCA_046595715.1 Marmoricola sp. | reverse complement strand
GGGCCACCGCCATGCCGTAGCCGGGGGTGATGACGACCGACGAGGCGCCTGCGAGGAGCTCGGCGACGTCCTGGGCGGTGACCTCGCGGTGCTCGCCGTAGTCGGTGTCGCTGGCCGGGCCGGCGGTGATGCCGAAGCCGCCGGCGATCACGGAGATGAAGGAGCGGTTCATCGCCTTGCACATGATGTAGGACAGGTAAGCACCCGAGGAGCCGACCAGGGCGCCGGTGATGATCAGCAGGTCGTTCTCGAGCAGGAACCCCGACGCGGCGGCGGCCCAGCCGGAGTAGCTGTTCAGCATCGAGACCACCACGGGCATGTCGCCGCCGCCGATAGAGGCGACCAGGTGCCAGCCCAGCGCGAGCGCGACCGTGGTGACCACCACCAGTAGCCACAGCTGCGGGTCGATCACGAACCACGTGGTCAGCGCTGCGAACGCGACGAGTGCACCGAGGTTGAGGGCGTTCTTGCCGGGCAGCATCAACGGGGCCGACTTGATCCGGGCGGAGAGCTTGAGGAACGCCACGATCGATCCGGTGAAGGTGACCGCGCCGATGAACACCCCGATGAACACCTCGGCGGAGTGGATCCCGAGCAGGTCCTGGACACCCAGGAGCCTGGCCTCGACACCGCGGGGGTGGGCCTCGACGTGCAGGTAGCCGTTCCAGCCCACCAGTACTGCGGCCAGACCCACGAACGAGTGCAGCAGCGCGATCAGCTCGGGCATCCCGGTCATCTCCACCACCCGGGCGCGGTAGAGGCCGATCGCGGCGCCGGCGACCATCGCGGCCAGCAGCAGGCCCAGTCCGGCCCCGGAGAGGTCGCGGTCGATCGCGAGCGCGATGGTGGCGACGAGCGCGATGGCCATGCCGGCCATCCCGAAGGTGTTGCCTGCCCGGGCGGTCTCGTGGTGGGAGAGCCCGGCCAGGGCCAGGATGAACAGCAGTGCGGCGATCAGGTAGGCCGCCTGCGCGGTCGTGTCGAGACTCATTGTGCTCAGCTCGCTTTCAGGACCTGGAGAACATGGCGAGCATGCGGCGAGTCACCGCGAAGCCACCGAAGACGTTGATCGAGGCGAGCAGGATCGCCACCGTGGCCAGGGCGGTGATCGCTGCGTCGTCGTGGCCGATCTGAAGCAGGGCACCGACCACGATGATCCCCGAGATCGCGTTCGTCACCGACATCAACGGGGTGTGCAGCGCGTGGTGCACGTGCCCGATCACGTAGTAGCCGATCACGATCGCCAACAAGAACACCGTCAGGTGACCCAGCAGCGCCGGTGGAGAGGCCGCGGTCAGCACGAACAGCAACAGCGCCGCGACGCCGACCACGGTGAACCGTCGCGCCGGCGTGACCGCCTTCTTCGTGTGCGCCTCGGCGGGCTTGGCTGGTGCGGCTGCGGGAGCAGCTGCTACCGAGACCTGCACGGGAGGTGCCGGCCAGGTGAGCTCACCCTCGCGCACCACGGTGATCGAGCGCTGTACGACGTCCTCGAAGTCCAGGACCAGCTGACCGTCCTTGCCTGGCGTCATCAGCTTCATCAGGTTCACCAAGTTGGTGCCGTAGAGCTGGGAGGCCTGCGCGGGGAGACGGCCGGCGAGGTCGGTGTAGCCGATGATGGTGACACCGTTGTCGGTCACTGTGACCTCGCCGCGCACCACGCCCTCGACGTTGCCACCGTTGGACGCGGCCATGTCCACGACCACGCTGCCCGGCTTCATGCTCGCCACCATCTCGGCGGTGATCAACGTCGGTGCCGGCCGTCCCGGGATGAGCGCCGTCGTGATCAGGATGTCCACGTCAGGACACTGCTCGGCATACAGGGCCGCAGCCCGGGCGTTGTAGTCGCCCGACATCTCCTTGGCATAGCCGGTCGCGGAGACCTCGACGTCCTCGGCCTCGACCGAGAGGTACTCCCCGCCCAGTGACCGCACCTGGTCGGCCACCTCCGGGCGCGGGTCGGTGGCCCGCACGATCGCGCCCATGCTGCCCGCCGCACCGATCGCGGCCAGACCAGCGACGCCGGCACCCGCGATCAGCACCTTCGCCGGCGGCACCTTGCCCGCGGCCGTGACCTGGCCTGTGAAGAACCGGCCGAACACGTGCGCGGCCTCCACCACTGCGCGGTAGCCCGCGATGTTGGCCATCGACGACAACACGTCCAGCGACTGCGCCCGCGAGATCCGCGGCACCGCATCCATCGCCAGCGCCGTGATCGGGCGAGTCGCCAGCTCCTCGACCAGGGCCGGGCTCAACGCGGGTGACAAGATCCCCACCAGCGTGGCCCCGGGCCGGAGCCTGTCGAGCTGCTGCGAGGACGGTGCGTTCACCCCGAACACGATGTCTGCGGCCCCCGCGTCACCGATTGACGCGCCAGCTTCGAGGTACGCCTCGTCTGGAAAGCTCGCCGCCGCACCCGCACCCGGATCGACCACCGCCTCATAACCAAGAGACCCCAACAACCTGACCGTCGCGGGAGTCGCCGACACCCGCGTCTCGCCGGGTGTCGCCTCCCGCAGAATACCGATGATCATGTGTGCTCCTTGGTGGTCGTCGTTGTGATGACGCTAAGGGATGCCGAGCCTCAGCGTGCGTGGCGATCAAGCAGGCGGGGTCACATCGTCGTGGTCTGGGAGTCGGAGAAGGCGATGCGGCCTTGAACTCCGGCGCCGACGGGTCGTGATCGCTCCGATCAGCGACTGGTGCACGTTCAACAGCGCCGATGGCCGTGCACATCCTCGCCGCTTGAGGGTTCGGCTCGACAACCTGGACGAGACGACCGGGCAAGCCGGTGGCCGTCGTTGGGCACAGCTGCGGCGGGTCCGGAACGCCGTCGCCGTGCCAAGCCGGGGCGGCGAGGAGAGCCGTGAGCTCGAGGGGCCAGCCGGACGCGCGTACGGGATGGCACCACCAACGCCAGGGGGGAGGGCCCGGGTGCCAGACCCGGGCCCTCCCCCTTCTGGTGCGTCGGTTACTCAGGCATCCCGCCGGCCGGGGCCTCGGCGGGCGCCTCCTTGTTCTCCTCGACTGGTCCGTCTCCGTTGTCGGTGACGTACACCGGGGAGATGGGCTGCGCCTCGAGGTCCTTGATCTGCGAGATCGAGACGCCCGTGGCGCCCGAGTGGTCGTCCTTGGAGTAGGCGTAAGGCGCGAGCACCGGGCCGACGAATCCGCCCTTCTCCATCGCCGCGAGCAGCGACTCTCGGGTCAGGTCCTTGCCTGCGGCCAGGAGTGCCTGGGTCGCGGTGTAGGCCAATGAATAGCCGTACTGCAGGGTGCGGTCGTAGGGAAGGTCCGGGTTGGCCTTGTCGTTGATGCCCTTGAAGAGCTTCACCCAGCTGTTCGACTCGTCGGTGGGCGTCGGCATGTAGTCGCTGGCGATGACGCCGTTCATCAGCGGCGCGGCGGTCTTCAGGTACGACTTGAGTGCGGCGGGGTCGGCGCCGACGCTCGAGACCACCCACTG
>JBKJON010000176.1:0-2831 GCA_046595715.1 Marmoricola sp. | reverse complement strand
CGTCGCCGGTCGCTGGCACGGCTGCGCCACGAGGTCGAGCCGGTCGAACCGGTCGCCCTGGCGCGCTTCCTTCCGGCCTGGCAGCACGTCGGCCGCAAGCTGCGCGGCATCGACGGGGTGGTCACGGTGGTGGAACAGCTCGCCGGATGCGCCGTGCCCGCCTCGGCCCTGGAGTCCCTGGTGCTGCCGTCGCGGGTGGCCGACTACCAGCCCTCGATGCTCGACGAGCTGACCGCGAGTGGCGAGGTGCTGTGGGCCGGACACGGCGGCCTCCCCGGCTCCGACGGCTGGGTCTCGCTGCACCTCGCCGACACCGCTCCGCTGACGCTGCCCGACCACGGCGACGTCGAGATGTCGGCTGACCACGACGCCATCCTCGAGGCCCTCTCCGGCGGGGGCGCCTACTTCTTCCGGCAGCTCTCCACCACGGTCGGCAGCACCGACGACAAGGCCCTCTCGGCCGCGCTGTGGGACCTCGCCTGGTCCGGCCGCGTCGGCAACGACACCCTGGCTCCCCTTCGCGCGCTCACCCAGGGCGGGCGTAGCGCCCACCGGGTCAAGCGAGGACCCGCCCGCGTGCGAGGCCGACGCCCACGACTCTCCGGAGCAGCCCTGCGCACGGCGCCGCCCCAGGTCGCCGGACGCTGGTCCCTGCTGCCCGACCGCGAGACCGACCCGACCAAACGCGCGCACGCCATCGCGGAGAGCCTGCTCGAACGCCACGGCGTCGTGACGCGGGGCGCCGTGATGAGCGAGCGCACCCCGGGCGGTTTCGCCGCGACCTACCGCGTGCTCGCCGCGTTCGAGGAGACGGGCCGTTGCCGCCGGGGCTATTTCGTGGAAGGGCTGGGCGCCGCCCAGTTCGGAACGTCGGGTGCCATCGACCGGCTGCGTTCCCACCTCCGCACCCTGCCGAACGAACGGGCCGACACCCCCGAGAAGCAGACCGCGCTCGCCCTTGCCGCCACCGACCCGGCCAACCCCTTCGGCGCGGCGCTCCCGTGGCCCCCGCAGGAGTCGGGCCACCGTCCCGGCCGCAAGGCAGGGGCGATCGTCGCGCTGGTCGAGGGTGCGCTCACCCTCTACGTAGAGCGAGGCGGCAAGACGCTGCTCACCTTCACCGACGACGAGGAGCTCCTCGCCCATGGCATCGAGGCACTGGGGCGCGTCGTACGTGACGGGGCGCTGGGGCGTCTCATCGTCGAGAAGGCCGACGGCGCCAGCATTCTGGGTCAGGACTCCGAGGTCCTGCGCCGCGCGATGGAGTCGGCCGGCTTCATCGCCACCCCGCGTGGGCTGCGGCTTCGCACGGGAGCGGCGAGTGCCTGAGGGTGACACCGTCTATCGAGCGGCCCTCAAGCTCGACCAGGCACTCACGGGGCAGGTCCTGACCACCAGCGACTTCCGCATCCCCTCGCTTGCCACCAGCGACATCTCCGGAGCCACGGTCACCGGGACGATCTCGCGTGGCAAGCACCTCCTCACCCGTTTCGACAACAGCCTCACCCTGCGCACCCACCTGAAGATGGAAGGCACCTGGCAGGTGGACCGGATCGGCATGCGCTGGCGCCGACCCGCCCACACCGCCCGCGTCATCCTGCGCACGGCCACCCACGAGGCCGTCGGTTTCCAGGTGATCCTCGACCTCGTCCGCAGCGACCAGGAGGAGGACCTCGTCGGTCACCTCGGTCCGGACCTCCTCGGCCCCGACTGGGACGCGGCGGTGGCACTCGCCCGACTCAGCGCCGACCCCACCGCCCCGATCGGCGACGCCCTCCTCCAGCAACGCAACCTCGCCGGTGTCGGCAACGTCTTCAAGTCAGAGCTCTGCTTCATCGGCCGCGTCGACCCGCTCACCCCCGTGGGCGCCGTACCCGATCTCCCCGCCATGGTCGCCAAGGCCAAACAGCTCCTCGAGGTCAACAAGAACCGCCCCACCCGCATCACCACCGCGGACTCGAGACGCGGCTACCAGCTCTGGGTCTACGGCCGCCGCGGCCCCTGCCTGCGGTGCGGCACCCGGATCGCCAAGGCCGACCAGGGTCCAGCCGGCCAGGAACGTCCCACCTACTGGTGCCCCACCTGCCAGCCCCGGCTCGGCTGAGCTTCGAACCGGACCACTCGGTGGTGGAGCGAGCGCCAGCGAGCGGCTGGGAACCACGGAGGCAGGCCGACCGACCCCGACCGCCACCCGCGAGCAGCCGACCAGTCCGCGCGCCGAAAAGTAGCTCAGGAAAGTCGGATCCCCTGCCACACAGGGGGAATCTCGGGTCTGGTTGTCAGTGGTCGGTGCTTGAATTGGTTCCATGACAACCACGACACCCGACACCGTCGAGGAGCTCGACAGCTCCTTCGACGTGCTGGGTTTCGTGCGTTCCAACCGCCGGGCAGCAGACGCCGCCGAAGCCGCAGTCCTGCTCGGTGCCGCCACCTGGGCCGAGCAGCACCCACCCGAGTCGATCCACCACGCCGCGACCTGGATCACCGCCGGTGGCGACACCGGACTGCTCCTGGCCGGGCCGGGGGCACCCATGGTCGCGGAGTTCTGCATCGCCGAGCTCGCCTTGGCGGTCGGGCTGTCCACCGACTCCGGACGGGTCCTGATCGCGCACGCGATCGAGCTCAAGCACCGCCTGCCCAAGGTGTGGGCCCGGGTGATGGCCGGTGACCTCCAAGCCTGGCGGGCCCGCCGGGTCGCCGAACACACCCTGCTGCTGTCACCTGAAGCGGTGGGGTTCGTCGATGCCCAGGTCGCCGGGTTCGCCCACAAGATCGGCTACGCCGCCCTCGAGCGGCTCGTGAGCGAGGCCACCAACCGGTTCATGCCCGAG
>JBKJON010000175.1:0-5071 GCA_046595715.1 Marmoricola sp. | reverse complement strand
GCCTCGGCGCGGCCACGGCCGGTAACTGGTCCCCGTCGCTGAGCCTGACCGGCACCCGGGCGACCACGGGCTACACCCTGACCGGGGCCGTGAACCTCTCCTACGGCGCAGCCACCGAGCCGGGAGCCCGAGTGAGCGTCAGGCTCTATTTCACCCCGACCAGCACCGGAGTCCCCGCAGCCGCAGGGTTATCCACCAGCACCACCAGTGGCACGTTCAACTCGAGGGTCTTCCCGAAGGTCGCCGGCAGCTACACCGCCCGGGTCGTCAGCCTGGCCGGACACACCGACGCGAGCACCAACCCCTACCAGGTCACCGTCGGCTGAGCGGCAGGGTCCTGCATCGGTGAACCGCAGGGTGGCCAGGTCGGCGAGGAGCTCGCGGTCGTAGGTCAGGTCGTCCAGCTCGTCCCAGGTGTCCAGGCGCATGCTGGGTCGAGCCCAGCAATCCGGGCGCGCCGGGTCGCGGAGCGTGAGTCACGGCGGGTATCTCGTCGGCCAGGATCAGTTGCAGGAACGCGGCGTGGGTCATCTTCTGACCGTGTCAACCTGACTTGGCCCCTGGGTGACGGGCGATTAGTGGGGCCCCCGTGTGACCAACCCCAACAGGGAGCTCAGACCCATGCGGGGAGTGGCGAGGCGCCGGCGTCCCGTAGGGGTGAGGATTCGGGCATGTCGGCTGAGTGTGCTGGTGTCAGCGCCTCGGTGTTGCCTGGCGAGGCCGGCTCTGGCTTCGACGCGTTGGCGTTCGATGGCGCGGTGGACCGTGCAGCGGCCGACGCCGAAGAGTCCGGCGACTTCAAGGGTGCTCTACTCGCCGCTGTGCACCGGGGAGGCCAGGTGTGCTTCTTGGCGACGGTTGAGCTTGGGATGCCTGCCGCGCAGTCGGCCTTTGGCCATGGCGGCGCGCTTGACCAACTCCTGGACACGCCCCAAGAGCCGACTCGTCCCGATCGCACAACGATCACCGCCTTGAGCGAGGAAGCGATCGACCAGTCGCGAAAGTGGCTCACCTCGGCGTGGACCGACATGCCCGAACTCAAGAAGTGGGCACCCGACGACCCGCTCTTCACGACGCTAAAGAACCAGGCACTTTCCGACGTGTTCCACGAGCACCACAACAAAGACATCACCTGATAGGGAGTGGCCTCCTGTCAAGAGGCAGGGTGAGGCGCCCGTCTCGATGCCTGTCCAAGCTGCGGCTTCCTCAGGCGTCGTCGCGCTCGGCTAACAGGTCGGCCTTCTGCCTGCGGGTGCGATGCAGGTCGGTCATTGCGGCGGCGGCGGTGGCCGTCGCCTCCGCGGCTCTGGTCTTGGCCTCGGCGTGTGCGACCGGGTCCGTGTCGTCGCCGACCTCGCTGGCCCGGGCGGCCTGCTTGACCACCTGCCGGTCGGCCTTGATGGCCTTCTTGACCTGGTCGTCGGTCCGGCGGAGGGACTCTGGCAGGGCCTTGGTGCTCATGGTGCGGGCGAGTTCGCGCCGTTGGACCATCGGGTCCCAGCGGACCGAGGGCCACTCGGGGTCCAGGTCGATCAGGGTCTGGGTCAGGATCTCGGTGATGGCCAGCCGGGCGTACCACTTGTGGTCGGCCGGGATGACGTACCAAGGGGCCGCGTCGGTGGAGGTGCGGCGGAAGACGTCTGCGTACGCCTCCTGGTAGTCGTCCCACTGGCGTCGCGTCCGAAGGTCGTTGGCGCTGTACTTCCAGTGCTTGTCGGGGCGGTCCAGGCGCTTCATCAGACGCACGCCGTGCTCGTCGTGGCTGACCATCATCCCGAGCTTGACGATGCTGGTGCCCGCCTCGACCAGTTCGGCCTCGAACCGGGTGATCTCCTCGTAACGGCCTTCCCAGGTCTTGCGTGGCACGAGCTCGTCGACCCGCGAGATCAGCACGTCCTCGTAGTGCGAGCGGTCCAAGACCCCGGCAAGGCCGGGGGAGGGCAGCTCTTTCCTGATCCGCCATAGGAAGTGGTGCTCCTGCTCCTCTTCGGTCGGCGGGCCGAACGACCGCAGGGCCACGCCCCCTGGGGATCGACCTTGCTCATGACGTGCCTGGCGACGCCACCCTTGCCGGCGGTGTCGAGCCCCTGCACGATCACCAGAAGCGCACGCGAGCCTCCGGCCCGCCCCTCGGCGAAGAGCCGTTCCTGCAGCTCGCTGAGCAGGTCGCCGCGCTGGTCGCCGAACCTCTCGGCGGCGCGTTTGTCGTCCTGCCAATCGGGAGTGCCGCCGCGGTCCATCTGGTCGAGGTCGAAGTCGGGGCCAGCAGACAGGGCTTCCCGCGGGTCGGCAATCCAGGCGCCGGTGCCCGGCTTTTGCTTGGTCACGATCAGTTCCCCACTCCTGGGTCGGGTCGACCGTCTGGGTCGAACACCAAGTCGTACAGACGCGGTGCCCATATCAGCTGGGCCTTGGTGAGGTCTGGCTCCGCCAGACGGCGCAGCTGCCCGGGAGGACGCCCCTCGATCTGCGAGAGGCGCTCCGCGCGGAGGCGGACCTGTTCACGACGCTTCAGGTGGCCCGGGACGTGGGCAGCCACCGAGAGGGGTACCGGTGCGATGCGGTGGGGCAGCCGGCCCAGGAGCCGGCCCCGGACCCCGCTCTGGCGGTCGGGGCTGCCGTCTCCGTACCAATCGTCGAGAGCCTCCGCGCAGGCCACCATCGCGTCGAACAGCTCGTGCGGGTCCTCCGGTACGTCGTCGGGCTCGCAGCCCAGGTGCTCGGCGACCAGCGTGCGGAGCAGCACTCGGGGGAAGGCGTCCTCGGGGGCCGCCTCGTCGAGGTCGCCGCGCGCATCGACCACGGTGCACGCGATCTCGCTGTCGCCCGTCCACGAACGACGGTTGAGGTTGTCGGAGCCGACGCTGGCCCAGCGGTGGTCGATGACGCAGGTCTTGGAATGCACGTAGATGGGCAGCCCCACGTCGTTGCACAGGCCGAAGACCGCTACCCGGTCACCGCCGGCCCTCATGATCGTGCGCATGGCCAGGGACCGCCCGTACAGCTGCGGCACCTCGACCACGGCTCCCTCGCGGTCGGGCACCATCGGCAGCACGACCACCAGTCGGAGGTCGGGCTTGTCCCGCAGCGCAGCGGCGAAGTGCTCGCCGACTTCATCCGACCAGAGGTATTGGTCCTCGACGTAGACCAGCCGGTCCGCCTGGGCGATCGCCTTGGTGTTGCTCAGCATCACCGAGCGCTCCCCCTCGGGCGCAAAGTCGAACCCCTTGGGTGCGATCACCGGGAACGTCCGGACGATCTGCACGATGTCGTGCCCGTCGGGGCGCTGAGCGGGTGGGGGCGACTGGTTCCCGAGTGGCGCCGCGGCCAGGTCCTCCCGGTGGAACAGGCTCGACAAGAGCCGTCCGGGGTTGAGGGTGAGCGGGGTGCTGTCCTCCCACCGCTCGCGGAACGAGGTCTCGACATCGTGCACGGCCGGGCCCTGGATGGCCACCTGGACGTCGTGCCAGGCAGGGGTCGGGCCGTAGGCCTTTGCCATCTCCACCACCTGCTTGTCGCCATGATGGTAGTGATCGTCACGCCGGCCGTGGCATAGGTCGATGCCGCCGACGTACGCGATGTCGCGGGCGGAGTCGTCGCCGTGGCGGATCACGACGAACTTCTGGTGGTGCGAGCCACGAGTGCGCACGCGCATGTCCCGCAGGCACTCCCCGCCGGCCTCGCTGATCTCCTCGCCCAGATGGCGGTGCCGGTGCGCGCTGTAGCCGAGGCGGTGCCAGTGCGAGCGCCACAGCAGCCCGCGGACGTCGACGCCGCGCTTCACCGCGGCGACGAGCGTGGCGCTGAGGGTCGCGCTCGGGTCGTCGGTGAGGAGCTGGTCGGGGTCACCCTGCCAGTCGGCGAAGTAGAGACGGTGACCGGCACCAAGCGCATTTATGCGCTCGTGCAGCTCTGCGAAGTAGGGCCGTCCGTGGACGATGGCCCTGACGGTGTTGCCGTGGCTCCAGGAGGTGCCATCGCCGCGGACGTCGTCGATCCGGGTGTGTGGGTTCTCCCGCTCCTGGTTGGTCAGGAACCAGGTACTCACGTTCATGTCACTCATCTTGGCGACCTCGTCAAGGGGTGAACTGCGAGTGAACTACCGCGCTACTCACGGCGTTGACCTGCGGTCTCGGGACACGGACAGATGACAGGATGCCGACATGCACTCGGCTGCCGTCTCCCGGGGGCGTCGACTGACGCGAGCAGTCGTATACGCCGTCGTCGTCGGCGTCCCGCTAGGGATGCTGGCGTTTCTCATCCGCACCAAGTTCGACCCCCTGGTAACCCTCGACCAGGAGATCATCGTCGCCTCGACCGACTTCACCCGGAGTCACCCCCGGTTCCAGTCGTTCGTCGAGACCTGGGAGGTGGTCAGCCAGCCGTTCGTGATGTACCTGTTCCTGGGACTCCCGGTCAGCCTCTACGTCTGGTTCGCGAGGCACCTGCGCACCCGGGCCTGGTGGGCGCTGGCGACGATGGCCGGCGGCTGGGCCGTCGCGGTCCTGCTCAAGCTCCTGGTCCGACGCGCGCGTCCGGAGATCGACGACCCGATGGCGCAGCACGCGGGGTTCTCGTTCCCTTCCGGTCACGCGACCAACAACGCCGTCGTCGTCACTGTGATCCTCGTGCTCTTGTGGCCCCTGCTGGGTACCAGCCTGCGGCGCCTGCTAGTCGGCGTCGGCGCGGCTTGGGTGGTGGTGACGGGCGTGGACAGGATCTACGCGGGGGCCCACTTCCCGTCCGACGTCATCGCCGGCGTGCTGCTCGGGTGCGGGGTGACGCTCGCCTCGTACTCCGGCTACATCGGCTGGAGCCCACCGGCTCCCTCCACCGGCACGACGAAAGGTTCAGACTGATGGCATTCCTCACCCGCTGGCAGGACGACACGAGCCGGCCCACCGCCAAGGAGGCCGTCCGCGACCTGGCGGTCCGCGCCCTCGCCCCCATCGCGGTGTGGTTGCTGGCCGTGTTCGGGATGGGCTGGCTGCTCTCCTCGGAGATGCCCAGTTCCTTCAGCGGACCTTGGGTGAGCAGCCAGCCCATCCCGAACACGGCCAGCAACCACACC
>JBKJON010000161.1:0-4202 GCA_046595715.1 Marmoricola sp. | reverse complement strand
GGGTGAGGATGCGCCCGTGGTGAAGTCAGTTGTCGTTCGGGATGCTGGGATGCTGGGGTGCCGGAGACGCTCGTGGGCTGCGCATGGGCTCGAACACGTTGAGCGACAACGCGCTGGCGCAAGCGTGTGAGCGTGCGGACACGGTGATGGGCAGGCATGCGTTCTCGGTCTTCGAGATCCCGGACCACGACTACGTCGAGCTTGCGCGGCTGGAGCCGATCCTGGTCACCCGCCCGAAGGTGCTCGAGGCGTCGGGGCCCGAGCACGTGGCGGCCGGGTTCGCGCTGCTGCCGACCTGACGGTTCCCGCAATGATCGTGGTGCTCTCGGAGTCGACACCAGATCAGTTCGCTCGGGTGCGGTCGCACTTCCGTGGTCCGATCGACAACCCGACCTGGACGGGCCGGCGCGGATCGCGGTCTGACCGTGCGGTGCTGCCCGGTCAGGCACTCATCGGTCGTCCAACGAGCCAACGTCGGCGATCTCCCACGCTTCGGCGATCTTGCCGCCGTCAAGATGGCAGATGACCGCTTGGTCCATGCGAAAGGACCTGCCGCCTCCTGAGACCCCGGCGAAGTCGCGGTGGAGTGTCCCGGTCACGACAACACGCGCCATTTCCACGCTCCCCTGGGCCACGACCTCCTGAACCTCGTGGCGGAGGTCGGGTATGGCTGCCACGGCGTCGCGCCACACCTGCTTCTCTGCTTCGAGGTCCTCAGTAGAGAGCCCCCGCGGGGCATGGACCACGACATCAGCATGCAAGAGGTCATCGAACGACTCGACATCACCCGAGTCTCCGGCGGCCAGCCATCGCGCAACGACGGACGATGGTTGCTCCACGCCTCATTGTCTCCCAGAGTGGTGAGCGGCGCCTGAAGAGACCGGCCAACCTGCCGGCTCATCGGCTGGGTCCGACGCACCGTCGACGCCGACAGGCGGTGGAGCGTCTCACGTCTTGATCGCGCGTGGATCGCGGCATGTGAGTGCGTGTCGGATGCGAGGAGCGACGGTCTGCCCGCGAAGAGCCCCCTTCTTCTCAGTCGTTGTGACCGTCGTCTTCGTGATCGCCGTCGTCGGCCTCAGTCAGCCTCAGGACGACACCGCTGGTGTTGGACGGGTCGGTGATGCCGGTGTTGGGCGGCGGGCCGAAGGTCGCCCCCGACTTGCCGACCACGTACAGCTCGCCGTGCCGGTCCTGGCCAATGCCTAGCACCCCGAGCCCCAGGGCGGATCGGCCCTCGATCCTGAACTCGGTGACCTCGTTGTCATCGTCGAGGTAAAGCAGTCGGCCGGCACTGGCGAAGAAGCTCGTCGAGTAATCGGCGAACACGTAGTGGCCCCGCAACTCATCGATCTCATGACCGCGGTAGACGAACCCGCCCACGACGGCGACGCCCTCCCGGAGGGGGCAGGGACCCACCAGCGTGGGTGAGACCGGGCCCTTGCAGTGGTCGTACTCGGCGATGGGGTCGACGTAGTTGCCGGCCACCGCATCGCCCGTCACGAACCCGGGCAGAGCGGCGGTGCTGGGGTCGAAGGCGAAGCTGCCTTCCTTGAGGGGCCAGCCGTAGTTCCCGCCTGAGGTCACCACGTCGATCTCCTCGATGTCGTTCTGACCGACATCGGCGACGTACAACGCGCCGGTCGACTTATCGAACGACATCTTGTACGGATTGCGGAACCCGAGTGCGAAGATCTCGCCGCGGGCGCCGGGTTGCGCGACGAACGGGTTGCCGGCCGGGATGCGATACGCCGCGCCGGACCGGCTGCGGCGCGGATCGATCCGGAGGATCTTGCCCAGCAGCTGGCTCGGGTCCTGGGCGTTGCCGCCGGCCACGTGTCCCGGCCCTTGGTCGTCGGCGGCGCCACCGTCGCCGACAGAGATGTAGAGCAGTCCGTCCGGCCCGAAGCGCAGCTCGCCGCCGTTGTGGTTGAACTGCGGGTGCTGGATGCGGAGCACCTCGCGGGCGCTGGCGACATTCACCGTGGCGCTGTCCGAGCGAGGGTTGTTAACACGCCACTCGGTTACCACGTTGTCGTGGTCGTAGGGCTCAAGGTTGCACTCGTTCACGGCGGGCCTCGGCGCGCCGCGCTTGGGCTGGGACTGGTAGGTGTACAGGAGGCCGGACTTCTTGTAGTCGGGACTGAAGGCCACTCCGAACAGGCCCCGCTCATCGTAGTTGATGAAGAAGCAGCCGAGATCGAGCCCGATAGCGCTCAGGTCGGCGAACAGAAGCGGAGCCGGCGCTTCATCGTCGTCGTCGGTGGGAACCTCCCAGATCTTGCCTCGCTGCTCCACCACGAACAAGGAATGCTGTTGGCCTGGGGCGGACATGGCGCTGACGGGGTTGACGAACCCGTCAGCGACGCTCTGTAGGCCGACGGTGACGTCGCCCTGTGCAATCAGTTCGGGGATCGGATCGGGGATCCTCGGACCGAGCGCGATCGCCGACGAGGGCGAGAGGAGGGCGGCAGCCAGCGCTGCGACCCCGACAGACACAGTGAAGCGACGATGCATGTCTCCTCCTCAACCGAGGGTGGGTGGGCCGTAGCGGCCCTGAGTGGATCGTCGAAGGGTGGTCAAGAATCAACATTCTCCCGGGCCGTGGAGATGTCAATTGCCCGTTGGTCGTAGTACCCGCTGACTGATTTCCGCCCACCGGAACCGACGACCGACGGGCTCCGTTGACAGGCTCATGGAGACAAGAGGGTCGAACTCCGCACGATTCGCGCGATGGGCCGCACCGGTCCTGGGCATGACGCTTGCGCTTGGGGAGTCCGGGGTGCGGGTGCCGGATCCCACTCCTGGAGCAGAAGGACAGCGCCGGTCGTGCCTAGAACGCGGAGCCTGGCTGAGGGGCCGCGAGGCGTTCAGACGAGCGGCCCGGATCGCGGCTGCTAGACGCGGGTTGGGGGGCTGGCGGCTGTCGTCACCGGTGGTGAGATCAGGGCAGATCGGGATCTGGGTGAACGGCCGCGAACGCCTCGGCAGCGCCGTCGTCGATGAGTTCCTGGTCCAACAGCCATTCGACGGCACGTCGCTGGGCTCGAACGTCATACAAGGCATGCCAAGCCGAGATCAGTTCGGGATGGTGCTCGTAGAGCTGGTTCTTGAACCGTCGGAATGCTCCCTTCCCTTGAAGGACGCGGGCAAAGCGGCGGCTGGCCGCATGGTCGGTGATGCCCTCGGCGAAGTCGACCATGTCCTGGTACCAGACGTACGACGGCAGCGGATCGATGGGAATGAGGTCCAGCTCATCGATCTCAACGGCGTTCTCCCCATCGATGCCCGTGTCGCTGGTCCAGAACGCCACCTCACCGGTGCGTGAGTCGATGAGCCATCGGTGGTCATAGTCGGTCTGATCCGCGAGCGCGGTTGCAATCTCCTCAACATCGATCCGGGTCAGGTCCAGCATCTGGTCAGGCTAGGACCCGAGCCCAGCTTTCAGGAAGGTTGCATCGATCGTGATTTGGCCAGGTGCGAACTCGCGGTGGAAAGACCTACGCGAGATGGCCGCTCTATCTCTCGTGAGCAAGCAGGGCGTCGATCAGGGCATTGCCGATGAACTCGCCGTACCGCTTGACGGGCCAGCCTGACTTGAGGACCAGCAGCTCGTAGAGCTCGGCCGAGCTGTAGGTCCACAGGATGTCGGTGGCCTGGGCCAGGCCGATCCCGGGCCGCAGCCAGCTGCGTTGCTGGAGGAGGCGGGCGTTGCGGCGCATCCGGGTGCGGCGCTGACCTTCAGCCTCGGCGAGCAGCGCCGCCATGTCCGGGTCGGTGGCGGCAGCCCCACGGACGAGCAACATGACCGGAGCCACTTCAGGCGCGAGCTCTGTGGTGAACGCCCCCCACCCTCGCAGCACGCCCACCGGGTCGGTCTGGGTCGAGCTCATCAGGTCAGAGCGCTCCGGCGCGGGTACGGCGCCTCGGCCATCCAGCCCACGCTCCCACAGCGCGCGCACCAGGCCAGACTTCCCCCCGAAAGCCTTGTAGACGGTCTCGACGGAGGTATCCGCCTCAGCGGCAACACGCGTCACCGTGGTGGCGGCGTAGCCGTTCTCGAAGAACTGCCGGCGCGCTACGTCGAGGATCGTGCTCTGCGTGCGTGCAGCTTGGGCGCGGCGACGGCTTGCGTCGTAGTGGCGCTTGGTCTTGACTTCCATCGCATTCCATTCCACAGTGATGGATCAAATACTCGCAAG
>JBKJON010000249.1:0-3810 GCA_046595715.1 Marmoricola sp. | reverse complement strand
ACACCGTCGAAGACCGCGACGGCGCCGTCGAGGACGCGCAGCGAGCGCTCGACCTCGGCGGTGAAGTCCACGTGACCGGGGGTGTCGATGATGTTGATCTGGTGGTCCTTCCACCAGCAGGTGGTCGCGGCGGACGTGATCGTGATGCCGCGCTCCTGCTCCTGCTCCATCCAGTCCATGACGGCAGCTCCGTCGTGGACCTCACCGATCTTGTACGAGATGCCGGTGTAGAACAGGATCCGCTCGGTGGTGGTGGTCTTACCGGCGTCGATGTGCGCCATGATGCCGATGTTGCGGACCTTGTTGAGGTCAGTGGTGATGTCGACGGCCACGGTAGGTCTTCGATCCCCTCGGGTTAGTGGTTTCTGGTGTGCGTACGGCGCAACCGGTCCGGTGGCGCCGTACGGCGATCACCAGCGGTAGTGCGCGGAGGCCTTGTTGGACTCGGCCATCTTGTGGGTGTCCTCACGCTTCTTCACAGCGGCACCGAGGCCGTTGGACGCGTCGAGGATCTCGTTCATCAGCCGCTCGGACATCGTCTTCTCGCGACGAGCCTGGGAGTAGCCCACGAGCCAGCGCAGCGCCAACGTGGTGCTGCGGTTGGGCTTGACCTCGATCGGGACCTGGTAGGTCGCGCCACCCACACGGCGGGACTTGACCTCGATGGAGGGCTTGACGTTGTCGAGCGCGCGCTTCAGCGTGACGACCGGGTCGGTGCCGGTCTTCTCACGAGTGCCCTCGAGGGCGCTGTAGACGATGCGCTGGGCAACCTGCTTCTTGCCGTCCTGCAGGACCTTGGAGACGAGCTGCGAGACGAGCTGCGAGCCGAACACGGGGTCCATGTCGACTGGCCGCTTCGTGGCGGGACCCTTGCGAGGCATTAGCTCTTCTCCTTCTTCGCGCCGTAACGGCTGCGGGCCTGCTTGCGGTTCTTGACACCCTGGGTGTCGAGCGAACCGCGAATGATCTTGTAACGGACACCGGGAAGGTCCTTCACCCGGCCGCCGCGAACGAGCACGATGGAGTGCTCCTGGAGGTTGTGACCGACGCCCGGGATGTAGGCCGTGACCTCTACGCCACTGCTCAGACGCACGCGGGCGACCTTGCGCAGAGCGGAGTTCGGCTTCTTGGGGGTGGTCGTGTAGACGCGCGTGCAGACTCCGCGTCGCTGGGGCGAACCCTTCAGGGCGGGCGTCTTGTTCTTCGACACCTTGTCCTGGCGGCCCTTGCGGACCAACTGGTTAATCGTGGGCACCTGGTTGGTTCCCTTTCTTTTCTGCTCTCAGTACGCGGCGCCTTGCCGGGCACGATAAAAACGCTTCGATCCTTGGTGCGGTGGTGTGCGTTGCCATGAGGGCACGCAGACAGGCCTGGATTGCCCAGACACAGGGATTGAGATTACCGGGTGGGAGGTGGTGGGTCAAAACGGGAGAGGTCCGCCCCCGCCGGCCCGGTCTTCCACGGACCCGCGAAGGGCAGACGCTGCGGCATGACCTCTCGATCGATCACAGGCGCGCTCGTCGCCGCCGGGGCACCGACCTGAACGTGAACGTGCGCTCGGTGGTGCAGCGAGGTACCTGCGGCGGCAGCCGGCCGAACTGGACGAGCCGCCAGCACACCGGCGACACCTCGGGGGGCGAGCGACACCGACACCTCCGCCTGGGTGGTCTCCGCGTCCCGCGTGCAAGTTCCGCACGATCGCGACCTACAGCGCGGAGAACGCGAATCCCCCCACTCCGGCTGTCGCGTCAGCGCCACGTCCCGGGCCTTCGGGACCTGCTGACCGCCCTCCCCCGGTCGTGGCGCGCCCGGATTTGCCGCTGGAGCGCGTCGTGCCCGATGCTCCGGCCATGTCACTGACCTGGAAGGTGCACGGCGACGGACGCACGATCACCGACGGCGAGATCGTCAAGCCCGACGAACGGCTGGCGTGGCCGGCCACGATCGGCCTCGGGCTGCAGCACGTCGTCGCGATGTTCGGGGCCACGTTCCTGGTTCCCCTGCTGACCGGGTTCCCGCCCACGACCACCCTGTTCTTCTCCGGGGTCGGCACGATCTTGTTCCTGCTGGTGACCCGCAACCGGTTGCCGAGCTACCTCGGCTCCTCGTTCGCCTTCATCGCACCGATCACCGCCGCCACCGCCACGGACGGCCGCGGAGGCGCGCTGTTCGGGATCGTGGTGGTCGGGCTGCTGCTCGCCCTGGTCGGCGCGGTCGTGACGATCACCGGCACCGGGTGGGTCGACGCGCTGATGCCGCCGGTCGTCGCCGGCGCCATCGTCGCCCTGATCGGGCTCAACCTGGCGCCCGTCGCCAAGTCCAACTTCGTCAAGGCCCCGTGGGTCGCACTCATCACCCTGCTGGCCGTGATCTTGTGGACGGTGGCGTTCCGCGGCCTGGTCGCCAGGCTCTCGATCTTCTTCGGCGTCGCCCTGGGGTACGTCGCCGCCGTGATCGCCGGGCAGGTCGACTTCGGGCCCGTCGGTGACGCCGGCTGGGTCGGCGTACCCGACCTGATGGCGCCCACGGTGGCCTGGTCGGTGCTGCCGGCGTTCGTCCCGGTCGTGCTGGTGCTCGTCGCCGAGAACGTCGGCCACGTGCGCAGCGTCGCCCACCTCGCCGACCCGACGCTGAACAAGGAGACCGGGCGGGCCCTGGTGGCCGACGGCCTGGCCACCACCATCGCCGGGCTGGGCGGCGGGTCGGGCACCACGACGTACGGCGAGAACATCGGCGTCATGGCCGCCACCAAGATCTACTCCACGGCCGCCTACTGGGTCGCCGGCACCTTCGCGATCCTCCTGGGTTTCCTGCCCAAGTTCGGTGCGCTCGTGAACACGATCCCCTCCGGGGTGCTCGGCGGCGTCACCACGGCGCTCTACGGCCTGATCGGGGTGATCGGCGTCAAGATCTGGATCGACAACCGAGTCGACTTCTCCCGGCCCACGAACCAGTTCACGGCGGCCACCGCTCTGGTCGTCGGGATCGCCGACTTCACCTTCACGGCCGGCACACTGAGCTTCAACGGGATCGCGCTCGGCACCATCGCCGCCATCGCCGTCTACCACCTGATGTCAGCCGTCGAGCGGGCTCGCGGCTGACCCGGGCGTTCACTCACGCACCAGACGGACGACGCCCCAGCAGCAGGAGCTCGGCGAGGTGCAACGCCCGCCTCCCGGCGAGGTCGTCGAGCTGGGTACGGCAGGAGAAGCCGTCAGCGAGGACCACGGCCTCCGGCCCGGCAGCGCGTACGGCGGGCAGCAGGTCGTGCTCGGCCACGGCGACGCTCGTCTCGTAGTGACCGAGCTCGACGCCGAAGTTGCCTGCCAGCCCGCAGCACCCCCCGACGCGCTTGAGGCTCGCGCCCGTGATCGCGAGCAGGGTGGCGTCGGTCTCCCAGCCGATGACGGCGTGGTGGTGGCAGTGCGGCTGGGCGACGACCTCGACCCCGGTCAGGTCGGGCGGCGTCCACGAGCCGTCGGTCACCCGCTCGGAGAGGAACTCGGCCAGCGAACGCAGGCCGGCGCTCACCTCGGCCACCCGTGGGTCGTCGAGCAGCTGGGCGGCGTCCTCACGCATCGCAGCGAGACAGCTCGGCTCCAGTCCGATCACCGGGGTGCCGGAGGTGACGTAGCCGTGCAGCGTCTCGACGGCGCGGCCGACGATCCTGCGAGCGGCGCTCAGCTGGCCCGTGGTGATCCAGGTGAGTCCGCAGCAGGCGTGCTCTGGGATGACCGCGGCTCGTAGGCCCATCGAGGCGAACAGCTCGATCGCCGCACGGCCGGTGTCGGCCGCGAAGCGGTCGGTGAA
>JBKJON010000197.1:0-9248 GCA_046595715.1 Marmoricola sp. | reverse complement strand
TCGGCGTCCAGAGCGGCTGCGCAGCCGGTGCCGGCCGCGGTGATCGCCTGGCGGTAGTGGTGGTCGACCAGGTCGTCACCGGCGTCTTCGCCTGCGGCGACCTGGTCGACCACCACTACCGCCAGGCGATCACCGCGGCCGGCACCGGCTGCGCAGCCGCTCTGGACGCCGAGCGCTACCTCTCCGACCTGGACTTCTCCCTGACGACCTCCGCCGGTGCTGCCACCGTCGGGGCGCGCGCCTGAGTCACAGGTTTTTCTGGTTAACCAGAAAAACTCTCATTTCCCAACGTCGCAACCTGGGGTAAGTGGCAGTTTCACTGGTTAACCAGTGAAACCGTCACCGGGAAGAAACGGCAAGCAGCCGCTGTTCACCCAAGGCAACAACAACCCGAACTCGAACCGCCAAGGAGCACAAATGTCTGACCTGCAGGCCGTCACCGACGCCAACTTCGAGGCCGAGGTCTTGAAGTCCGACAAGCCCGTGCTGGTGGACTTCTGGGCCGAGTGGTGCGGCCCGTGCCGCCAGGTCGGTCCCATCCTCGACGAGCTCGCGGCCGAGCACGGCGAGAAGGTGACCTTCGTCAAGATGAACGTCGACGAGAACCCGGTCACCCCCTCGACCTACCGGGTGAACGGCATCCCCACGCTGAACCTCTACCAGGGTGGCGAGGTCGTGAAGCAGATCGTCGGCGCCCGCCCCAAGGCCGCTCTGCTCAAGGAGCTCGCGGACTACATCGCCTGAGCACCACCACATCAGGCAGCCTTCAGCACGAGCCGAGGGCTACAGTCGCTGCGTGAACGCCGTCTTCAAACTCGGGGACTCCGGTCCCGCCGTCGCCCAGATCATCGACCTGCTCAGCCGGATCGGTCTTCTGGGCGACGGCACCGGCCCGCGCACGCCAGAGGGCGGCTCGCTCGACGACCAGGTCTTCGACCGTCAGATCGAGTTCGCCGTCCGGGCCTTCCAGCAGCAGCGCGGCCTGACCGTGGACGGCATCGTCGGACCGCTGACGTTCCGTCGCCTCGACGAGGCGCGGTGGCGTCTCGGTGACCGCATCCTGACCCACCTCCCCGGCAACCTGGTGGCGGGTGACGACGTCTACACCCTGCAGGGCCGGCTGCTGGACCTCGGCTTCCGGGTCGGCCGGCTCGACGGCTACTTCGGCGCCGAGACCGAGTTCGGTGTCCGCGAGTTCCAGCGCAACTTCGGGATCCCGCCCGACGGCACCTGCGGACCGTCCACCTTGAAGGCGCTGACCCGGCTCAGCCCGATGGTCAGGGGTGGCGCACCCAACGCCTTGCGCGCCCAGGAGCGGATCCGCGAGGCGGGACCCAACCTCGGCGGCAAGATCGTCGTGATCGACGTGGGACGTGCCCACACCCTGCCCGAGAAGTACGCCGAGGCCTCCGACGCGATCCTGCACGACCTCGCCCAGCGGGTGGAAGGTCGACTCGTCGCCACCGGCGTCCAGGCGTTCCTCACCACCCCCCGCTGGGCCGCCCCCGGCGAGGAGGCCGAGCGCGCGGCGTTCGCCAACCGCACGGACGCCGACCTCTTCGTCTCCCTGGCGCTCGACGCCTCCTCCAACGTCGATGCGTGCGGCGTCTCGGCGTACTTCTTCGGCGACGCCAACCGTGAGACGTGGTCCTCGGTCGGCGAGCGCTTCGCCGGTCTGGTGCAGCGCGAGATCGTCGCGCGCAGCGACCTGGTCGACCTGCGCTGGCACCCCAAGACGTGGGACATCCTGCGGCACACGCGGATGCCGGCGATCCGCCTGGACGCGGGCTACCTGAGCAATCCCGGCGACGCCCAGCGGCTCCAGGACCCCGCGTTCCGAGACGTGCTGGCCGAGGCCGTCGTGGTCTCGGTGCAGCGCTTCTACCTCAGCCCCGAGGTCGACGCGCACACCGGCGTGCTCCGGGTCAGTGAGCTGCGCGACAGCTTCCGCGGCGCCTGATCCCGCGGGTGGCGTTCCAGGCCCGGGCTGCAGCGTTCGTGAAGCGTCTCAGGACCCGCGGGTGGTCTCGGCGGCCCTCGACGAGGGCGTCGCCTGCCCCTGCCGACCTCGCACCGGGCGCTTGACCGGCGCGAGCAGCCGTTCCAGACCCTTCTCGAGCTCCTCGCGGATCGACAGGGTCGTCCTCAGGTCCATCCGCATGCGCGGGTTGATGCTGTGGGCGCGTTGGGTGGAGAAACCGACCGACAGCAGGAAGTCGGCAGGCACGACGCAGTGGCCACCGCGGCCTCGGGTGTCACCGAACGCCTCGACCGCCTTGACCCCGCCACGCAGGACGAGATCCTTGGCCATCCCCTGCATCATCATCCGGCCCAGCCCCCCGTGGCGATGCTCCGCAGCGACGTACGCCGTGGTCATGATGACCGCGTCCGAGCTGATCGGAGCGGTGGCGAACCCGTCAGAGGCCGGGACGTGCACCGGCGGCGCCCAGATCATGTGGCCGACCACCTTGCCATCGACCAGCGCCACCTGTCCGCACGAGCCCCACTCACGCAGCACCATCGAGATCCAGGCCGCCTTCTCCTCGGCCTCGTGACCACGGACGGCCTCCCGGCGTACGGGATCGAGCTCCCAGAAGACGCACACGCCACAGCCGCCCGGCAGCTCGTCCAGGTGATCCAGCGTCAGCCGCTCGATCTTGCGTGGCATGGGACCCATCCTAGGCCGGCTCGTCGTTGACAGCGTCCCGCATTCGCAGCAGGTGCCCGGGGATTCCTGCACCGGCTCACCGCATCGTGGCGAGGAAGTCCGAGATCCGGCCGATGGCCTCGGTGAGGGTGTCGAGGTCGGGCAGGGTGACGAGGCGGAAGTGGTCGGGCTCGAACCAGTTGAACCCGGTGCCGTGTGTGACCAGGATCTTCTTGGCCCGCAGCAGGTCGATGACGAACTGCTCGTCGTCCTTGATGGCATAGACCTCGGGATCCAGGCGGGGGAAGCAGTAGAGCGCCCCGCGCGGCTCGACACAGCTGACACCCGGGATCTCGTTGAGCTGTCGCCACGCTGCCTTGCTCTGCTCGTAGAAGCGCCCTCCGGGGTGGATGTACTCGTTGATCGACTGGTAGCCGCCCAGCGCGGTCTGGATCGCGTGCTGGGCCGGGACGTTGGGGCACATCCGCATGTTGGCGAGCAGCATCAGGCCCTCGAGGAAGTCCTCGGCCAGGTGCTTGGGACCCGAGACCATCACCCAGCCGGCGCGGTAGCCGCAGACCCGGTAGGCCTTGGACAGCCCGCTGAAGGTGAGGCAGAGGACGTCGTCGCCGACGTAGGAGGCCGTGTGGTGGTGGACGGCGTTGTCGAAGAGGATCTTCTCGTAGATCTCGTCGCTGAAGACCACCAGCTCGTGGCGGCGGGCGATGTCGACCAGGCCCTTGACCGTGCCCTCGCTGTAGACGGCACCGGTCGGGTTGTTGGGGTTGATGATCACCAGGCCCTTGGTGTTCTCGGTGATCTTGGCCTCGATGTCGGCCAGGTCGGGGTCCCAGCCGTTCTCCTCGTCGCAGCGGTAGTGCACCGGCGTGCCGCCGGAGAGGGACACCGCACCCGTCCAGAGCGGGTAGTCGGGAGCCGGCACCAGGATCTCGTTGCCGTCGTCGAGGTAGGCCTGCAGCACCATCGAGATCAGCTCGGATACGCCGTTGCCGAGGAAGACGTCGTCGACGGCGGTCTCGGTGAGCCCGTGCGACTGGTAGTACTGGGCCACGGCGGTGCGGGCCGAGTAGATCCCGCGGGAGTCGGAGTAGCCCTGGGCCTCGGGCAGGTTGTGCATGATGTCGGCCAGGATCGCCTCGGGCGCCTCGAAGCCGAAGGGCGCCGGGTTGCCGATGTTGAGCTTGAGGATCTTGTGCCCCTCGGCCTCGAGGCGTTGGGCCTCGACCAGGATCGGCCCGCGTACGTCGTAGCGGACGTGCTGCAGCTTGCGGCTCTGGACGATCGGGCGCATGGGACGCATCCTCTCAGAGTGGATGGCTCCCGTGAGGGCAGGTGGCCGCCCCGAGACCGTGGCGCGGCGTCGTCCACGCTCACGTGGCACGATCAGCCAAGTCCCGGTTCCCCTTCCGGCCCGACCCATGAGGACGACCCCATGCGCGACATCAGCTATCCGCCGATCATCCGGACCGCCCAGGTGCTCTTCCGGGCGCTGGGTCTGCGCTTCCAACTGGGCGGCACCGAACACGTGCCGACCACGGGCGGCGCGCTGCTGGCGTTCAACCACGTCTCCTACATCGATTTCGTGCTGGGCGGCTTCGCGGCCCACCCCTCCAAGCGGCTGGTGCGCTTCATGGCCAAGCGTGAGGTCTTCGACCACTCGATCGGCGGCCCGGTGATGCGTTCGATGCACCACATCTCGGTCGACCGGGGTGACGGGGCGGGCTCGATGGACGAGGCGCTGCGCTATCTCGAGGCCGGCGAGGTCGTCGGGATCTTCCCGGAGGCGACGATCTCCCGCTCCTTCGAGGTCAAGGAGCTGAAGTCGGGCGCCACCCGGATCGCCGCGCAGGCCGGCGTACCCCTGATCCCCGTGGCGCTGTGGGGCACCCAGCGCCTGATGACCAAGGACCACCCCCGCGACTTCTCCCGGGGCAAGACGATCGGGATCCGCGTGGGTGAACCGATGTTCCCCACCGGGGAGGACCCCGTGGCCGAGACCGAGGAGCTCCATCGAAGGCTCTCGGCGCTGGTCGAGGAGGCCATCGACGTCTACCCCGCCGAGGAGCAGCCTCCGGGGTCGTGGTGGCTCCCCGCCGCCCGCGGCGGCTCGGCGCCCACCCCCGAGCGTGCCCTGGAGATGGACGCCGAGGAGAAGACCGCGCGAGCAGCGCGCAAGCAGAAGAAGGTCGACGAGGACAACGACCCGGCTGTCGGCTGATCGGCTGATCGACTTCTCGGCGTAGAACTTTATAGGTAAATCGCTTTGTCGACTTAGCGATAGGTAGCTCCCTACCTCGCCGAGCCCGCACCGGGACGTCATGCGAAGTGGCTGTCCTGGCCCCCGGTGGGTCTGACGTCCCCCGTCAGGTCATACGTCGCGGTCCCCATCACTGCCAGCACGTTTGACGCCCGGAACCCGGGCAGTGCACCACACCGACCAGCCGGTCCCCCCACGACCCCGAGCCCGACCCGCCGGCCCAGGAGGTGGTTACTTGGTCGACATGGCGTCAAAGCCTCAGATCGGCCGGTCGTCCCGGTTGCGGGGGTCGATGACGGACACGATGCGCTCGAGGTCGCTCAACGAGGCGAACTCGATGGAGACCTTGCCCTTGTTGCGACCCAGGGTGACCTGCACCCGGGTGTCGAGGCGATCGCCGAGCCGATCGCCGAGCTCGGACAGGCCCGGGGCGGTCGGGCGGGCAGCACGGACCCGCGGCTGCTCGTCGTCCGCGCCCAGCTCACCGACCGACACCAGCTCCTCGAGGCCGCGTACGGAGATCCCCTCGGCGACCACGCGGCCCGCCATCCGGTCCTGGGCGGCGGGATCGGTGACCCCGAGCAGCGCGCGGGCGTGGCCGGCACTCAGGATGCCTGCCGCCACGCGCCGCTGCACGGCGGGAGAGAGGTTCAGCAGACGCAGGGTGTTGCTGATCTGGGGACGGCTGCGCCCGATCCGGCCGGCCAGCTCGTCGTGGGTGCACCCGAAGTCGTCCAGCAGCTGGCGGTAGGCCGCTGCCTCCTCGAGCGGGTTCAGCTCGGAGCGGTGCAGGTTCTCCAACAGGGCGTCCCGAAGCATGTCGTCGTCGCCGGTCTGGCGCACGATCGCGGGAATGGTGTCGAAACCCGCCTCCTGCACGGCACGCCAGCGGCGCTCGCCCATGATGAGCTCGTAGGACGAGTCACCGGTCCGGCGTACGACCACCGGCTGGAGCAGGCCGACCTCCTTGATGGAGTGGACCAGCTCAGCCATGGCCTCCTCCTCGAAGACCTGACGCGGCTGGCGGGCGTTGGGCGCGATCGAGCCGGTGGGCAACTCGGCGAAGTAGACGCCGGCGACCTCGGCCGGACGGTCCTCGACCAGGGTGGCGGCACCCGCACCGTTCGGCGGGGTGCCTGGTTCTGAGGAGCCATCGCCGTTCACGGTCGCGACACCATAGGCTCCCGGACCAGACGCCAGCGAGGTGGACGGCCCGAAGGGACCGGCCGCGTTCGAGCCGGTGTAGCCGGTCGCCCCCGACGTCGATCCCGTCTCCTCGGTCCGAGGCCGCGCCTGCGCGGGCGGGCCGGTGGGGATCAGGGAACCCAGCCCACGGCCGAGTCCACGTCGAGGGGTGGGCTGCCTGTCACTCATCGGTCTCCTCCGAGGTCACTTCTCAGGTCACTTCTGGGCTCAGTTTCGGGGTCAGAAGTTGTGGGTGCGCCATTCTGAGCGATCTCGGGGGAGCGAACACCCCGGTAGGCGAGCTCGCGCGCCGCCTCGAGGTAGCTCAGCGCACCCGGAGAGCCGGGGTCGTAGGTCATCACGCTCTGGCCGTAGCTCGGCGCCTCCGAGACCCGGACCGAGCGAGGAATCGCGGTGCGGAGCACCTGGTCACTGAAGTGCTCGCGCACCTCGGCCGCCACACCGGCGGCGAGGTTGGTGCGCGCGTCGTACATCGTGATCAGGATGGTGCTGACCACGAGTTCCTGGTTCAGGTGCGTGCGCACCATCTCCACGGTCTCGAGCAGCTGACCGAGACCCTCGAGTGCGTAGTACTCCGCCTGGATGGGGATCAGCATCTCCGCGCCGGCCACCAGCGCGTTAAGGGTCAGCAGGCCAAGTGAGGGCGGGCAGTCGATCAGCACGTAGTCGAACCGGTCGCCGCCACCGCCGTTGACCAACGGGTGGGCCGCGATGGCCTTGCGCAGCCGGTTCTCGCGGGCCACGACGCTGACGAGCTCGATCTCGGCGCCCGCGAGGTCGATGGTCGCCGGGACGACGAACAGATTCGCCAGGGAAGGGTGCGGCTGGACGACGTCGGCGAGGGGCAGGCCCTCCACCAGCACGTCGTACGACGAGAGCGTGCCGCGGTGATGGTCGACCGCGAGAGCCGTGGAGGCGTTGCCCTGGGGGTCGAGGTCGATCACCAGCACCCGCAGGCCGTGCTGGGCCAGCGCTGCGGCCATGTTCACCGCGGTCGTCGTCTTGCCGACGCCACCCTTCTGGTTGGCCACCACCATCACCCGGGTGTGGTCCGGTTTGGGGAGCGTGGAACCCGGTCGTCGACCTTGACGCACCAGGAGCTGCTGCTCGATCGCCCGCGCCAGCGGGGTCGAGTCGTCGTACTTCACGCCGTCCTGTGCCATGTCCGCCGCTGTTCGAACGCCTGAGGGCCGAACTGCCGCTACTGCTGCTGACTCCACCTGGTGCACCGTCCCGTCCTGCTGCTGTGTTTCACGTGAAACTGGGGGCTCCTGTGGATAACCCCGCCCTGTCTGTGGATTCGCACGCTCACGTGTCCACCTGCATCGGTGGATAACTTCCGTGGCGTGCTGGTCGGCCGACTGGGCCAACCGTCTCCAGCCACTGCTGTCGATCGTTCCCCGCTCGACGATTCACGGCTTTTCTGAGGCTTTCTCGACGCAGACCGTGGTGACCGGAGGCGTGAGCCACTCAGCACCGACCAGCTCGATCCGGGCCCGGGTTCCACCCAGGCGCCCGATGACCGGCGCCGCCGTGCGGAGCTCCTCGGCGGCCGATGAGCCCTTCATGGCCAGAAAAAGTCCACCGGCTCGCACCAGCGGCAAGGACCATCGCGACAGCCGGTCGAGCGGTGCCACTGCTCGTGAAGTCACCACATCGAACCTTCCTGCCCACGACGGATCACCGTGGAGCTCCTCGGCACGTCCCCGATGGACGTGCACGTTGGACAGTTCCATTGTGGACACAGCGAGCTCCAGAAACGTGGTGCGACGCAGCAAAGGCTCTACCAATGTGACCTCCAGATCCGGGCGACGGATGGCGAGGACGATCCCCGGCAGGCCGGCGCCGCTACCGATGTCGCACACCGAACTGGCCTCGGGCATCAGGTCGGTGATCACGGCGCAGTTCAGCACGTGGCGCTCCCACAGCCGTGGCACCTCGCGGGGCCCGATCAGGCCCCGAACCGTTGCCTCCCGGGTGAGCAGGGCGGCGAACTGCTCAGCCAGGGGGAGAGCACGTGAAAACACCCCCTGCGCACTCGCTGGCGCAAGGGGTGTGGTTTCACGTGAAACGTCGTCGCTCACGAAGCGATCTCGAGCATCATGACGCGGGGAGCACCACCACGTAGCGCCGCGGCTCAGCACCCTGGGACTCCGAGGTCAGACCGGCGGCGGCCACCACGTCGTGCACGACCTTGCGCTCGAAGGGAGACATCGCTTCCAGTGAGGCCTGCTCGCCGGACTCCTTGACCTGGGCGACGATCTGGGAAGCCTGTTCCTCCAGGGCCGTACGACGCTCCGCGCGGTGGCCGCTGACGTCCAGCATCAGCCGCGAACGCTCACCGGTCTCGCGGTAGACCGCCAGGCGGGTGAGCTCCTGCAGCGCCTCCAGCACCTCGCCGTGGTCGCCGACCAGCTGTGGAAGGTTGGCGCCGACGATGGACACCGTCGCGCGGTCGCCCTCCACGTCCATGTCCAGGTCGCCGTCCAGATCGGTGATCTCCAGTAGCTCCTCGAGGTAGTCCGCTGCGATCTCGCCCTCCTGCTCGAGACGGTCACGGCGTCCGGGTCTCCCCGACTGGTCGCCCGCGAGCTCGTCGGACTCCTCGGCGTCGTCCTCCCCCGGGAGCGACGAGTCCGCCACCTCCGCGGTCGGCTCGGCGATCTCAGCACCAGGCTCAGGGGTCACGTCGAGCGTGACCTCGAGGTCGGGATGGGGGTCACTCTGGCGGGCGGCCTGGATGTCGGCCTGGGTCGTCTCGCTCACGGGTTCACTCACTTGTCTTCTCCCTCATCGTTCTGGGGATCGTTCGTCTGGTCATCGGACTCGGGGCCGGAGCTGGCGGAGCCGGGCTTGCTGCCGGACCTCCTGCGCTGTTCGCGGGTCATCTTCTTCGGCTGCTGACGCTGCACCGGCTTGGGCGGCGCTTCCTCCTCGAGGAGCGTTGTGCCTTCCGCAGCGTCCAGGGCGGGCTGGCCCTTGCGCTTGCGCTTCTCCTCGTCGCGGGCCTCCTTGGCCCTGAAGGCCTCGGTGTTGGGCGCCGGGTTGTTGCGGATCACGTAGAACTGCTGGCCCATCGTCCACAGGTTGGAGGTGGTCCAGTAGAGGAGCACGCCG
>JBKJON010000135.1:0-2837 GCA_046595715.1 Marmoricola sp. | reverse complement strand
TCCGGCCCGACGACCATCGCCCCGACAATGAGGATCGGCTGGTCGGTGATGCGTCCGGCGCCCGCGATGAGAGCCGCCAGGGTCATGAACGCGACGAAGGCCCAGGACAGGCGTGAGTCCTCGCGCAGCCGCTGCTCCACCGAGACCCACACGACGCCGTCGTCCGGGGCGCCGGGAGCGACGCGTTCGACCCGTGCCGCCGCGTCCGAGAGGATCGTGCCGATCTCGTCGATGCTGATCGACCCGCTGTGCTGGAGGTCGAGGTCGCGCAGCTGCTTGATCACGCCGGTGGCGTTCTCGCGGGCGACGTCGGCCAGCACCAGGCACCCCACCGGCTTGCGGAACCCACCCGGGACGACCGCGACGTTGGTCACCGTCTCGTCACGCTCGAGGACCGCGAGCACCTCGTCGGTGAGGTCGTCGGGGACGCGTAGACGCAGATGCAGCACGCGGACATCATGACCCTGGTGTCGGCGACTCGGCACGCCATACGGTCCCTGCGGCGCGTCAGGTGCCAGACCCAGCGCCGCCCCCGAGGGCGTTGGCGCAGAAATGGGAGGGGGTTCGCGGGCAGTCCATGACGTTCCTGGGTGTTGCTTCGCCCGGCCACGTCAGGGATTCCCGGGGAGCCCTGCAGGTTCCCGGCTCAGAGCTTTCGGAGCCTGACCCACCGCACCGAGTGGTCGTGGTCCTTGCGGAGCACCAGGGTGGCGCGGGAGCGGGTGGGCTGCACGTTCTGCTTCAGGTTGGGGCCGTTGATCTCATCCCAGATGCGGCTGGCCTCGGAGACCGCCTCGTCGTGGGACAGCGAGGCGTAGCGGGCGAAGTACGACGCGGGGTCGCGGAAGGCGGTCTCGCGCAGCCGCAGGAACCGGTCGGTGTACCAGCGCCGGATGTCGGCCGTGGCGGCATCGACGTAGACGGAGAAGTCGAAGAAGTCGCTGACCGCCAGCCCGACCCGCCCGTCGCCGCGCACGGACGCCGACTGGAGCACGTTGAGGCCCTCGATGACGACGATGTCGGGGCTCGAGACGACGATCTTCTCGTCCGGGACGACGTCGTAGACGAGGTGGGAGTAGGTCGGGGCCTCGACCTCGTCCTTGCCCGACTTGATGTCGATGACGAACTTCAGCAGCGCCTTGCGGTCATAGGACTCCGGGAACCCCTTGCGGGCCAGCAGTCCCCGCTTGCGGAGCTCGGCGTTGGGCAGCAGGAACCCATCGGTGGTGACCAGCGCGACACGAGGGTGCTCGGGCCAGTGGGCCAGCATCTGCTGGAGCACGCGCGCGGTGGTCGACTTGCCGACCGCGACGGAGCCGGCCAACCCGATCACGAACGGGGTGCGCGGCGGCTGCGGCTGGTGGAGGAACTCCTCCTGGCGGTGGTGCAGCATGGTCGCGGCCTTCACCCGCAGGCTCAGCAGCCGGGAGAGCGGCAGGTAGACCTGCTGCACCTCCCGGAGGTCGAGCTCGTCCCCGAGACCACGGACGCGGTCGATCTCCTCGGGGGAGAGCGTCTGCTCGTTGGCCCGGCCCAGGGCGGCCCAGGCGTCCCGGTCCAGCTCGACGTACGGCGAGCTCTCGCCCGGGTGCGCGCCGTTCGACATGCCCGTCACCCTAGTGCTGCGCGTCCGGCGGGGCCGCGCGCCCCGGGTGGCGGCTGCCTGCGCGGATCCCCCCGGTCCCAGACCTAGACTGACCGGCATGTGTGGAATCGTGGGGTACGTCGGCGACAAGCAGGCCCAGGGCGTGGTGATCCAGGGGCTGCGGCGCCTGGAGTACCGCGGCTACGACTCGGCCGGGATCGCCCTGGTCGACGACGGCAGGATCGTCTCGGACAAGCGCGCCGGCAAGCTGGCCAACCTCGAGAGGGCGATCGAGGAGAGCCCGCTCCCACCGTCGACGACCGGAATCGGGCACACCCGCTGGGCCACCCACGGTGCTCCCAACGACGTGAACGCGCATCCGCACCTCGGCCAGACGGGCCGGGTGGCCGTCGTGCACAACGGGATCATCGAGAACTTCGCCCCGCTGCGCGACGAGCTCGAGCGCAACGGTCACGACCTCCGTTCCGAGACCGACACCGAGGTCGCGGCCCACCTGCTCGAGGTCGCCCTCGAGGAGACCGGCGACCTGACCAGCGCGATGCAGATGGCCTGCCAGCAGCTCGAAGGTGCGTTCACCCTGGTCGCCATCGACGGTCAGGACCCCGACCGGGTCGTCGCCGCGCGTCGTAACTCGCCCCTGGTGGTCGGCCTTGGTGAGGGAGAGAACTTCCTGGGCTCCGACGTCGCCGCCTTCATCGAGCACACGCGCGAGGCGCTCGAGCTGGGCCAGGACCAGGTCGTGACCATCACCCGGGACGACGTGCAGGTGACGGACTTCGCCGGCCACCCCGCCGAGGGCAGGCATTACCACGTCGACTGGGACCTCTCGGCGGCCGAGAAGGACGGCTTCGACTGGTTCATGCGCAAGGAGATCTTCGAGCAGCCACGGGCCGTCGCCGACGCTCTCCTGGGGCGGCACGACGGTGCCGGGCTGCTGCAGCTCGACGAGGTGCGCATCACCGAGGACGAGCTGCGCGACGTCGACCGGATCGTCATCATCGGCTGCGGTACGGCGAACTACGCCGGCCTGGTCGCGAAGTACGCCATCGAGCACTGGACCCGCATCCCGTGCGAGGTCGAGCTGGCCCACGAGTTCCGCTACCGCGACCCGATCCTGACCCGCAACACGCTCGTCATCGCGATCAGCCAGTCCGGGGAGACCGCCGACACGCTGATGGCGATCCGCTACGCGCGCCAGCAACGGGCCAAGGTGCTCGCCATCTGCAACACG
>JBKJON010000028.1:0-2748 GCA_046595715.1 Marmoricola sp. | reverse complement strand
CAGGACACTCTGGTGCTCCCGACGATCTCCCAGATCCACGCGACGGTGATCCCGGTGCTGGCCGGGCAGGGCACCGTCTTCATGGATGCCCAGGCGCACAAGACCATCTATGACGGCTGCTCGATCGCCCGCGGCCGGGGCGCCACGCTCACCCGGTTCACGGCCAACGACCCGTGGGACCTGGAACTCCAGCTGCGAGAGGCGGATCCCGCCCTGCCGCGGATCGTCTGCATGGACGGCGTCAACAGCATGACCGGCAACATGCCCGACCTCGGGGTGTTCGCCCAGGTGTGCCGGGAGTACGACGCGCTCCTCTACGTCGACGACGCCCACGGGTTCGGCGTCATCGGAGAACGCCCCGACCCGGGTTGCAGCTACGGTCACCGCGGCAACGGCATCGTCCGCCACTTCGACGAGTCCTACGACAACATCGTCCTGGTGGGAGGGTTCTCCAAGGCGTACTCCTCACTCATGGCCTTCCTTGCGCTCCCGACCGAGCTGAAGAACCTGATCAAGGTCGCCGCCCCGACGTACCTGTACTCCGGTCCGTCACCGACAGCCTCACTGGCGACGGTGCTGGCCGGCATGTCGGTCAACGACAGTCGCGGTGACGCCATCCGCTCCGAGCTCCACCGCAAGACCGCCACGGTCCTGGAGACGGTGCACTCCTTGGGACTGTCCACGCCGAACACCTCCGGCCTGCCGATCATCGAGATCCCCCTGGCTGCTGCCGACGACATCGACGCGGTCGGGGAATTCCTGTTCTCCCGGGGCATCTACGTCACGCTGGCGGCCTACCCGCTGGTCCCGCGCGACCAGGTGGGCTTCCGTATTCAGGTGACCGCGGCCAACGCCGATGAGGAGATCGAGCAGCTCTGCACCGTTCTGCGCGAGCTTGCCCAGCGTTTCGCGATGCGTCCCTCCACGTGATCGGAGTCGTCGACACCGAAGGTCGGGCGACGCGGGTGCGGTTGCTGGCTCCGCTGCGGTTCCGCGACTTTCGCCTGATGTGGACGGGCATGACGTTGTCCCTGGTCGGTGACGGCGTGCTGCTGGTCGCCCTGGTCTGGCAGGCCTACGAGCTCTCGAACAGCCCCTCATCGATGGCCCTGGTCGGGGTGGCGCTGACCGTCCCGCAGATCGTTCTCGTGCTCGTCGGCGGCGTGCTCAGCGACCGGTTCGAACGGCGTCGGGTGATGCTCGCTGCGGACATGGTGCGTTGCGCCAGCCTCGGTGTGTTGGCCACGTTGTCGATCAGCGGGGCGCTGGAGCTCTGGCACATGGTCGTGTTCGCGGTCGTGTACGGCGCCGCGTCGGCGTTCTTCATGCCCGCCTTCGAGGCGTTGGTGCCACACCTGGTCCCCGAGGACTGCCTCACGGAGGCCAACGCTCTCGACCAGTTCGTTCGACCAGCGATGCTGTGGCTCCTCGGGCCTGCGCTGGGAGGTGTGCTGATCGGGGCCGCGGGTGCAGGTTGGGCGTTCGCGCTCGATGCGGTGACGTTCGGTGCTTCCGCGCTGTGCCTTCTCCGGCTGACCAGGATCCCCCCCGAGGAGTGCGAGCCGCTGACCGTGCGGGCAGCGATCACGGATCTGCGAGAAGGCCTCGCCTTCGTGCGTAGCAAATCGTGGCTGTGGGCCACCTTCCTCGCCGCGACGTTCACCTACCTGTTGTTCCTCGGTCCCACCGAGGTGCTGCTCCCCTACCTTGTCAAGAACGACCTCGGCGGCGGCGCACACGACCTCGGGCTGATCCTGGCGGCCGGAGGGGTCGCGGCACTCGCAGCAGCGTTCGTGATCGGACAGACCGGCCTTCCGCGCCGCTCCATGACGTTCACCTACCTCTCGTGGGCCGTCGCGACCCTCGCCGTCGCCGGCTACGGGCTGGCTCACACGCGCTGGCAGGCGATGGTTGCCGCGGCCCTGATCGGTGGCTTCGAGACATTGGGGGCGGTGGCCTGGACGACGACGAAGCAGCGGCTGATCCCTGGGGACCTCCTGGGGCGCGTGTCGTCCTTCGACTGGTTCATCTCGATCTCCCTGGTGCCCGTGTCATTCGCCGTCACCGCGCCTGTCGCAGCCGCGCTCGGCCCCCGCGAGACACTGGTCGGCGCCGGTGTCGTCGGAGCGCTGGTCACGCTCGGGTTCTTGTTCGTGCCAGGTGTCCGGGACCTCGACCACCCACACGTCGTCGCCGACCTTGACACCGTGGCTGTCCCGACATGACCCCGGAGGACGCCGTCGCCGTCATCGAGGCCCTCGGGGCTGCCTTCGCTGCCGGCAGCGTCGAGGCAGTGGTGGGTCGCTTCGCACCCGAGGGTGATGTCATGTACGCCGGGTCGGAGTGGGGGGAGGTGGCAGTCGGCCTACCCGCCCTCAGACAAGTCCTGACCGAGCTGTTCGCGCGCGATGAGCGCTACTCGTGGCGCTGCGACTCCGTGTACGCCGTTGCCTGTGGCGTGGGGTTCGCGGTGCTCGCCGACGCGACGCTGTTCGTCGACCCCTGGCCTCACGATCCGGACGTCGGGCCGCAGACGGTGCCCTACCGAGTCAGCGGACTTCTCGAGGGTCACGAGGGTGACTGGAG
Organism: Marmoricola sp.; assembly: GCA_046595715.1. Classification (GTDB taxonomy): domain Bacteria; phylum Actinomycetota; class Actinomycetes; order Propionibacteriales; family Nocardioidaceae; genus Marmoricola. Next base: position 162 of record JBKJON010000028.1, on the reverse strand, counting down.
GTGGCGCGTCTGTCACGGTTCTGAGCCCGTCTCACCGGCGGCGACGGTCGCCGGCCCCCTGGGGACCGACCAGCCGCGCCCTACAGTGCCGCGGGGCTGAGATTGCTCCGCTGAGCCGCCCAGGCCCGGACGCGTCAGCAACCCTCGTGTCAGGCCGTGGCG
>JBKJON010000573.1:0-4423 GCA_046595715.1 Marmoricola sp. | reverse complement strand
GCGCTCCGCCTTCATGCTCGACAGCACGCGCGAATCGATGGCTGCCGCGATGGTGGGGATGGGCACGCCGAGATCGAGCGCCACCTGCGCGGTCCACTTGCCCGTGCCCTTCTGTCCCGCCTGGTCGAGAATCATTTCCACCAGCGGCCTGCCAGTCTCCGGATCGCGCACGGCGAGGACCTGCGCCGCGATCTCGAGCAGGTACGACTCCATCGGTCCGCGGTTCCACCCGGCGAACAGGTCCGCGATCTCGGCCGCCGTGAGCCCCAGTGCGCGGCGCAGGAGATCGTACGTCTCCGCGATCAGCTGCATCAACCCGTACTCGATGCCGTTGTGCACCATCTTCACGAAATGTCCGGCGCCATCCGGTCCGACGTACGTGACGCACGGCCCCGAGTCGGTCGTCGCGGCGATGGCCTCGAGGATGGGCCGCAGGGATTCGTATGCCGGACGCGCGCCGCCGGGCATCAGCGAGGGTCCGCGCCGCGCGCCTTCCTCGCCGCCGGAGACCCCCATGCCGACGAAGTGCAGCCCCTTCTCCTCCAGTGCGTGCTGGCGGCGGAGAGTGTCCTCGAAGTGCGCGTTGCCCGCGTCCACCACGATGTCGCCCTCGTCCAGCAGAGGCACCAGCTCGTCGACCACAGCGTCGGTGGCCTCGCCGGCCTTGACCATGATGACGATCGCCCGCGGCTTCTTGATGCTCGCGACGAAGTCCTCCATGGACTCCGAGCCGACGAACTCGCCGTCGTCCCCGTGCTCCTCGAGGAGGGCCGTCATCCGCTTCGTGGTCCGGTTGTGCACCGCCACGGTGTGACCGTGCCTGGCCATGTTGCGGGCGAGGTTGCTGCCCATCACCGCCAGCCCGGTCAGCCCGATGTCGGCCGTGGCCTTCGTGTCGCTCATGTGGTTCCTCTCGTCGTGGTCGCCTCCTCGAGCCTAGGCACCCGCCGGACATTCGGTCGACAGGGTCCTGCGAGGCGGGCACGCTCAGGTCGTGGGGATCAGGCAGCTTGAACGGCAGGCGTACCGCGTCGTCGGTCGGGAGCTGCACTTCCACCGCCAGCTCTAGACACCCCGGGCGACCTTCGCCTCCTGCGCGGCGGTCTGCTCCTGTTCACGCCACCAGGCGACGGTCTCCGCGGCCGCGACGTCCAGCGGGGTCGGCGCCAGGCCGAGCAGGGCCTCGCTCCGGGCGGAGTCCATGACGAACGGCCGGGTGAACATGTACGACGTCTCGGCCAGCTCTCGTGAGTCCACCGAGAAGAGGCCGGCCGCCTTGAGCACCCACGCCGGCAGCGAGCCGAGCCGGGGGGTGGGGGCGCTGCCGGCCCGGGCCAGGGCTCCGGCCAGCTCGCGCTGTCCGACTGCAGGACCGGTCGGGGCGTGCACGACCTGACCCCACAGGGACGGTGTCCGGGCCGCGACGATCATCCCCCGTGCGAGATCGGGGACGTAGGTGAAGGAGTGCGGCAGGTCCAGGCTGCCGATCATCATCACCCGTTTGCCGGACAGCAGCGAGGGCACCAGCCGCTCACCGGCGTGGGAGGTCCGCACGAGCGGGCCGTAGAAGTCGGAGGCCATCACGCTCACGGTGGGTGTCGGGTGTGCCGCACGGACCCGGAGCAGCTCGGCCCTGATCCCGAGCTTGCCCCGGGTGGCCGTGCGTGGGGTGTCCTCGGTCATCGGCTCCTCGACCGGGCCGTAGGAGTAGAGGCTCTCGGGGAACACGACCACCGCGCCCACCATCCCGGCGGTGTCCATCACCACCTGCTCGGTGCCCGGCAGCTCGGTGCGCCAGGCCGCGGCGGTGTAGGCCGAGGCATGGATGCAGTGGTGCACGGCCGCGGCCCCCTCGAGGTGGGCAGCGAGGACGTCTCTGCGCGAGACGTCGACCCGGCGGCGCTCGACGAGGGGGTGGTCCGGGCCGCTGCCAGACCGGGTGAGCAGCCGGACCGGGTGACCGGCGTCGGCGAGCTGGCGGGCAACGGTGGCGCCGACGGGGCCGGCGCCGGTGACGACGTGAAGATCCTTGACGGTGGGGTGGGACATGAGAGGCCTTTCGGAGGTTCCGACTGATAGAGAGCGGTGCTCTCTGAACAATGGTGCGCCTCGTGAACCCGTGCGTCAAGAGCGGTGCTCTCTTTCGCTCCTCCTGCTCCCAGTTCTGGCATGATGGCGTGATGTCGGAAACCCTCACCCCGCGCGAACGGGCAAGAGCCCGCACGCTCGAGGACATCACCCGCATCGGTCGGCGACACCTGGCCACCGAGGGTGCCGCGGCCCTGTCGGTCCGGGCGGTCGCCCGTGACCTCGGGGTGGTGTCCTCGGCCATCTACCGCTACGTCCGCAGCCGGGACGACCTGCTGACCCTGCTCGTCGTCGACGGGTACGACGAGCTCGGCGACCTGGTCGACGCCGCCCTGGCCGAGGTCGAGGACGACGACTACCGCGGTCGGTTCCTGGCGATCGGCCGCACCGTGCGGGGCTGGGCCCGGCGGGAGCCGGCGACCTACGCCCTGCTCTTCGGCAGCCCGGTCCCGGGCTACCAGGCACCCTCGGAGCGCACGACCGGCCCCGGCACCCGGGTCATCGGGGCGTTGGTGCGCCTGTGGGAGGACGCCTGGGCCTCCGAGGCGATGCGCGCTCCGGACCTGACGCGCGTCAAGGTCTCCCGCCAGCTCGCAGTGGACGTGAAGAGGATCCGGGCCGGGTTCTCGACCACGGCGCCCGACGACCTCGTGCTTCGCGGCGTCCTGAGCTGGGCGGCGCTGTTCGGGTGCATCAGCTTCGAGGTGTTCGGGCAGTACGGTGCCGACACCTTCCTGGCGGTCGATGACCTGTTCGACTTCCAGCTGCAGGTCCTGGCCGACGCCACCGGTCTCCTCGCGGCCGGGCCGATCTGAGGGGCTGGCCGGTCCTCGTCGAGTGACCGGCGACAGATGACGCGTTCACGGCGCTACGAGTCTGCCGATCGCCACTCGGGCCAGCGGCGCGTAGCCCACGATCACCGCGCGGGGTCCGTGCACCCGCAGCCAGGTCGAGGACCCCCGCAGATGTGCGGTGACCCCGTGCTCCAGCCGCATGGACAGCGGGCCGAGCTTCGCCTGCCAGGCCCACTCCATGGCGGGTTCGTCGACCTCGAGGATCCGGAACGACACCCCGATCGTGGGCCACGAGAACAGTCCGGCACGCACGGTGCCGGTGCCTCCGGTCGCGAGTCGGTCCATCGTGGTCTCGACCCGCTGGATCTGGGGAGCCCACGTGGACCAGAGGGTGGGGTCGGCGTACCGCTCCCACGCCACGGTGACCGGGGCCGCTCCGTGGGCCTGCAGGGTGAGGGTGGCCATGCGGTGACGCTAGCCGATCGATAGGTTGGTCGGCGGCGTCAAGCAGACAGCGCCCCCAGCGAGGCCGAGAGGCGGCCCGCACAAGCCGCCCTTGACGGGCGACCTGAGGAGACGCATGACCACGTTCACCGCCACCAACACGTCGTCCGCCACGTTGAAGTCGTCGCGCTCGGAGGTCTGGGACGCGCTCACCGACCCGGTCCTGCTGCCGAAGCTGACTCCCTACCTGCAGAGGATCGACGTCGACGGGCACCGATGGACCTGGCACGTGACCAAGGTCCCGGTGCTCGGCAAGAACATCGGGACCACCTTCACCGAGGTGATGTCCTTCGAGAAACCCACGCGGATCGAGTACCAGCACGACCCACAGCGCACCGAGGAGAAGACCTCCGTGCACGGCGACTACCATCTGGAGGACAAGGGCTCGGGCACGCGCGTCTCCATCGAGCTCCGGGTCTCGGTCGAGCTTCCGTTCCCCCGCGCCATGCGACGTCCCGTGGAGGGCGCCATCGCCGCCGTGATGGCTGGCATGGGCCGTCGCTTCGCCTCCAACCTCCTGCGCCACCTGGGCGAGAAATGAGGATCCTCGTCCTCGGGGCCACCGGCTACGTCGGCTCCCGGCTCGTGCCCGCCCTGCTCGGCGCCGGGCACGTCGTCGTCGCCGCGTCGTCCTCTCCGCCTGCCCCCCGGCGCTTCGCGTGGGGCGACCAGGTCGACTGGGTGCAGTGCGACGTCACCGACGAGGACGCCGTACGCCTCGCCCTGACCGATGTCGAGGGCGTCTGCTACCTCGTCCACTCGCTCAACTCCCGCGGTTTCGAGGCCCGTGACCGACTGGGCGCCGAGGTGGTACGCGACGCCGTCGAGGGCACGGACGTACGCCGGATCGTCTATCTCTCGGGTCTGGTGCCCGACGTCGCGTCCGCCGATCTCTCCCGGCACATCTCCTCGCGCCTGGAGGTCGAGGAGGTCCTCGAGCAGGCCGGGACCGACGAGCTCACGGTGCTCTCGCTGCGTGCGGGCGTCGTCCTCGGTGCGGGCTCGACCTCCTTCGAGGTGATCCGGCAGCTGGCGAC
>JBKJON010000532.1:0-4278 GCA_046595715.1 Marmoricola sp. | reverse complement strand
CCCTCGGCTGCGGCCCCGGGCCCGGATAGTTCGAGACGAAACCGTCGTTTGTAGGGTCTCGAAACAACGGTTTCGTCTCGGACTATCCGGCGCCTGGGTATCGAGGGGCGTGTCGATGTCGACGGTGGCGCGGGGATCCGTGTCGCCGCGCCGCCTCGCCGGGGTCAGGTCCAGACACGGCGGATCACGCAGGTGACGTCGAAGGGGTCCTGCCCGCGGGTGGCCGCGAGGGCGCCGGCCCCCTCGGGGGAGCGGGCGTAGACGGCCGGTCCGCCGCGGACCCAGTGGGCCCAGGCGGTGGCGAAGGCGTCGGCGTGCGCGCGGGTGTCTGCGAGCACGGAGGGCACCGTGTGCCAGACCTCGCCGTCGGGCCGGTCGCCCTGGAGCGAGCGCAGGCCGCGGGCGAGCCCGTCGAGCCCATGGGGAGGTGAGGTGACCCAGCGGGGTACGACGTAGCGCGGGTCGGACATCGGCGAGGCCACCTCCTCGAAGGCGTTGGCGAACCGTGCCGAGACCGCCTCGTCCGCGCTCCGCAGGCTGTAGGACTCGACCCCGTCGGGCGAGACCGAGCGGTGCAGGGCCTCCGAGCCCACGGGCGAGAGACCCGCGCCCCGGAGGCCGTCCGCGACGGCGGCGGCGACCAGCCCGAGCGTGACCCGGTGGGCGCTGGCCACGCGCACGCTGATGCGCCCCCACAGGGCGAGGGAGAGTGCGCCCATGGGCAGGGCGACCAGCAGCCACGCGGCGGAGGTCCCGACCGCGAGTACGGCGCCGAGGAGGAGGAGCACGGGGAGCAGGGCGAGGCGCCGTCCCGGGTGGCGTCGCGCCTGGTCGGCCCAGGGGACCAGTCCGTCGGTCCCGTTCGCGGGGACCGCCGGCAGGTCGGCCGTCGGTTCCTTCTCCCTCTCCGCCCGGACGCGGACGACGTGCTCGACGCGGTCGGCGTACGCCGGGCCGGCCAGCCAGCCGTCGCGGACCACGTCGCGTCCTTCCGCCCGCACGAGCATGCGCGCGTCGATGGTGGGGAAGTCCGGCGTCGGCGGCGGGTGGAAGGCGCTGAACGTCGAGTCGACGCCGGCCACCCCGTCGACGACCGCGCCGTGCTCGTCGACCGTGAAGTAGCCGCGGTGCTTGCGGGAGTAGCGCTCCCAGTCGTTGCCACCGGCGACGTGCTCGTCGTAGACGCAGACCACTGACCAGATCAGCGCGACCTTCTCCGGGTGGTTCGGGTCGACGCGCAGCGCCCGCCCTCGCGTCTGCACCACAGCGGTGGGCGTGGTGGCGGTCGTCAGGTCGATCAGCGTCGTGATCGAAGGAGCGTCCCAGCCCTCGCCGAGCAGGCCGCGGGTGCCGACCAGCGCCCGGGTGCCGCCGGCCGCGAAGAAGGCCGTCACGTGGGCGACCCACTGGCCGCTCGTCCACCGACCGCCCAGCGTCGGGACCTCGCCGGTCGTGTCGACCAGGAGGCTGGCCGCCATGCCCGGGTGGGTCCGGTCGACGAACCGGATCAGCTCGCGCAGCGTCTCCTCGTTGCCGGCGACCGTCTTGCCGGTCACCAGGATCGGCGCGAGGGTGGCGCAGTCGGGGTCGGCGAGCAGGCCGACCAGCACGCCCGTGGCCGAACCAGCGGGCTGGGGGGCGGCGTCCCCGTCGTCGTTGACCCGTCGTCGGGTGGTGGCGGTCGCCCGCTCGTGGTCGCAGAGGACCAGCACGCGGGTGCGGTCGCCGAGGTTGGACAGCTCGGAGGAGACGATCCCGGGGACGGCGTCCTGCTTGGCGGCCGACCTCGCCGTGACCCGGTCGACGGTGCCGCGTCCGGTGCGGATGCCGGTGCGTGTCCAGACGTAGCCGATGGCGGGCAGCGTCCGTCGTACGGCCTCCAGAACGGCACGGTCGCCCGCTCCGGCGTCGCCCTCGACCTGGCTGCGGGGCTCGATGCAGTTCACCAGCCAGTCGTCGAGGAACAGCCGCCAGTCCTCCGCCGATGGTGGCTGCCGGTGCTGCTCGTGCACGAGCGCTCCCGCGGGCAGCTTGAGCAGTCCGGCGTGGGCGAGGCGCAGCGCGGCGTCGGTGAGCTCAGGCTCGCGGGACACGATCTCGGGCCAGGTCGTGTTGCCGCGACCGACCGGCGTCACGAACCGCTGGGTCAGCCACTCCGGCAGCGGGGTGGAGCCGAAGCCCGGTGCGAAGAGATCGGTGGTGAGCTCCTGGAAGCGCGTCGACTGCTCGCTGAGCCAGGTGGCCTCCTCGGTGGTAGGGCCGGTGAGCCAGGCGAGCTCGGCGTAGGGCGCGAGCGTGCCCTCCTTGACCAGCGCCGGGATGCGCGCTTCGTAGAGGATCGGCCCGAACAGGGCCCGGGTCTGCTCGGCCTGGGCGCGGGTCATCGAGCCGGGCGGGGTGGCGGTCAGGCCTAGCACGACGGCCTCCGGCAGGTCGTCGAGGACCTGCCGCAGCAGCTGGCCCCACACCTCGAGCAGGTGGTGGCACTCGTCGAGCACGATCGTCAGCGGACCGGCGGCCCGGAGGGTCTCGATCAGGGCGCGGCCGTTGGGGTGCAGCCGCTCGACCTGGCTGCCGGTGCCCTCGTCGTCCTCGTCGAAGACGGCCAGCGACTGGTAGGTGAGCGAGGTGAAGCTGGTGCGCAGCTCCCGCTTGGTGCCGGCCAGCGGTCCGTCGTAGGCATCCCAGGTGCGGGCCCACTGACCCTGGATCGCGGTGTTGGGCGAGAACACGACCGTGCGCCGGCCGATCCGCCGGGCGATCTCGGTGCCGACGAGCGTCTTGCCGGCGCCGGGCGGCATCGTCACCCACCAGCGGGTGGAGCCCCCCGCCCGGGCCGCCTCGAAGGCGTCGATGGCCTCGCCCTGGTGCTTGCGGAGCGGGTGCGGGCAGGCCAGGGCGTCGTACGACGGGAGCGGGGGGAGCACCTCAGCGGTAGTTCGTGAACTGCACGGCGAAGTCGTAGTCCTGGCTCTTGACCAGGGCCTGCACGGCCTGCAGGTCGTCACGCTTCTTGCTGCTGACGCGGAGCTCGTCGCCCTGCACCTGCACCTTGACGCCCTTGGGTCCCTCGTCGCGGATCAGCTTGCCGACCTTCTTGGCGTCCTCGGTGGAGATGCCCTCCTTCAGCGCGATGCTGATCTTGGTCTCACGTCCCGAAGCGCGGGGGTCGCCGGCGTCGAGGATCTTCAAGGACTGCTGTCGTTTGATCAGCTTCTCCTTGAAGACGTCGAGCACGGCGTTGGCCCGGTCCTCGGCGTTCGCGCTGATCTCGATGCCGTCATCACCGGCCCACTTGATCTCGGCACCTGTGCCCTTGAAGTCGAAGCGCTGCGAGATCTCGCGCGCCGCCTGCGAAAGCGCGTTGTCGACCTCCTGGCGGTCGATCTTGCTGACGATGTCGAACGACGAATCGGCCATCTCGGGGGGACCTCCATCCGATTTAAGACTTGGGTGAGTGCTGCGCTATCCTCGGCCACGCTGCTGACCCACCCTAGTAGGTCGGCGAGCACGGCAGGTTGTCCGAGCGGCCAATGGAAACGGACTGTAAATCCGTCGGTGTATACCTACGCAGGTTCGAATCCTGCACCTGCCACCAGCCCGCCACTTCGGTGGTGGGGCTTGTCAAGACTCCCTGACCTACGGGTCTGCGGCGGTGGGGGCCCCACCGACGGTGAGGTACTCAGGAAACGCTGCTGGCCTGGCGGTTGAGCTCTGCATCGCTGGCACGCTCGGTCAGCAGGGAAGCGATGGACCCGTCGGATCGGAGAAATCCGACTGCTGTGGGGCTGGTCCTGAGCTCAGGGACTCCCGCAGGCAGTGAGATCGCTGCCCCGATATCGCCCTTGAAGTCGACCGCGACCGGGATGTCGAACGGGCCGACCGTCTGGGAGATGGATGAGGCCAACGCCTTGACGTCGGCTGGGTTCAGCAACGTGCCTGTCCAGCTGGCGGGCGGGGACACGTTCAGCAGTCCGATCACCGGCGGGTTGTCGGCGGCGTCCCCACTGTGTGCCAATCGTCTCGCCATCTTGCGGATGCCGTCTGCGTTGCCAGTGAGGAGAATCAACGGCGCTCCGCGGTAGTCGGCCAAAGCCAGTTCGCCACCACCGACGCGCGGAAGGCGGAAGCTTCTCGGCGGGTCGTAGTTGTCGTGGGCTCGGTTGGCGGGAATCTCGGTCGAGAAGGTGTTCCGGCTGATCTGCGGGTCAAAGGTCAGCTGGGTGACCACCAGACCGCCGTCCTTGAGCAACAGGCCGGTCGCCTCGTCGACCAGTA
>JBKJON010000252.1:0-4699 GCA_046595715.1 Marmoricola sp. | reverse complement strand
CTCGAAGGAGACGAGAGCCTGGCTCTGCGTCGACGCATCGGGATGGCGCTGGTCGTGGTCGGACAGATGTTGCCCGAGGGGGCCATCAAGGGTGGCGCTGCGATGGCTCTGCGCTATAGGCGCGGAACACGGTTCACCCAGGATCTCGATGCGGCACGGGTTAAGCCGTTGGCTCGGTTCCGTGCGGAGTTCGAGGAGTCCTTGGTGGCCGGCTGGGCGGGGTTCACCGGACGGTTGATTGAGAAGGCTGCGCCGCGACCTGCCGCGGTGCCTTCGGCGTACGTCATGCAGCCGTTCGACGTGAGACTCGCCTACGAAGGCAGGGCCTGGTGCACGGTGAGGTTCGAGCTGGGCCTCAACGAGCTCGGCGATGCCGAGGAGCCGGAGCGCTACCTTGCCGAAGACCTTCGCCGCCTGTTCACCGACGTCGGCCTGGAGTCTCCACGGCCGGTCCCGGTGATGCGCGCCGACCATCAGGTCGCCCAGAAACTTCATGCACTCTCCGAACCCGGCAGCGAACGGACTCGCGACCTGGTCGACCTCCAGCTCCTGGAGACGGGTGAGGAGCTCGACCTGTCTCAGGTCAGGTCCACGTGCGTGCGGCTCTTTGAGTACCGACGACAGCAGACCTGACTGCCGACGATTGTTGCCGGCGCAGGCTGGGACACTCTGTACGCGGCTGCAGCCGAGGACATCGATGTACTTCCGGTCCTCAAGGCCGCTGTCACGTGGGTCAATGACTTCGTGCAACGCATCTCGTAGAAGGCACGGGACCGATCTACTGTGGCCATACTGTGGCCAAGATTTTCAATCTTCACCCTGGTCGACCAACGTCTCAAAACGTGTTTGCGCAGGTCAGACGCTATGTCCACCAACCACCGTCGATGCTCAATCAGGCGGGGATCCTTCCCGGCCTATGAGCCAGCCCATCCGCACTCGGGCTCTGACCTGCGGCTGAGGGGGTCTGGGCACCTTGCAGAGCGCGAAGGGTGCGCACGAGGGGCGTCCAGGTTTCGAAAGAGCACGCGGGGGGCACATAATCCCGCAGTAAATCGTTGCGCGCGGTCCCTGACCGTGGGCAACACCTCACCCCCAACGAACGGAGTCTCACCATGTTGTGGACCATTCTTGTCATCCTGGCCATCATCGCGCTCGTGCTCTTCATCCTCAGCCGCGTTCGTGGAGGTCGTGGCGGCGGGATCTGAACCCAGTAGCGCGCTCGGCCCTCAGCACGTGTTGTCGCGGAAGACCCGATGGAGAATGCCGGCGCGGCCACGTTTCTTGATGCTTGCCTCGGGCAGGGGTTTGCCGTCGAGACAGTCGTTGAAGCCGGGCATCCCGGATGCGTCCTCGAGGTCAACTGACTCGAAGCCCATGGACCAGTCCGGGAAGGCCCTGGTGACGGTCTCCTCGCGCAGCGCGACGTACAGGTTGCGATGCCGGGTGTCTCGCTCGATCCGTGTGAAGGTGGTCCCGACCGCGTCCTCGGAGCCCTCGAGGGTCTGGATGAAGTGCCCGCCGGCATAGAGGAGCACCCCATAGAGGAGCAACCCGGTGAGATCCGCGGCGTGGTGGTGGTGGCGCGACGTGCCCAGCAGGGCGCTCAGGTCCGCGATGCTGTACGGCGACGTGACGGTGCTCATGTAGGTGAGCGAGATCAGGGCACAGGCTTCCGGGACGGCGGAGTGAGAGTTCCGGTGGGCTGTTTCACCGTGGCCCAAATTTCCCCGATAAGCCGACGAATGGGTGATACGCCGCCCCTCGGGGGCCGCGTGGCCCCGGACGTCCCCGGATGCTCCGCCGGACGTCCGGGGTCCTAGGCCATCCCCGTGGGCCGGACCCCGGAGCCCGAGTGGTTCTCGTAGCCGCAGACCCGGCACCTGACGAAGTGGCCGCTGTCGTCGTGGTCTCCGTAGGAGATCTTGTTCCACTTGTGCCCGCGGATCAGGCAGATGGTCCAGCGCCTCGCGTTCATCAGTGACCTCCTGGTCGCTACCTCACTCGGCCGCCGTGGCTTCTGGGTCTGCACGTGTCCACCGGTGGCGGGTCAGGACTTCTTCTTGGACTTCTTGCCCTTCTTCTTCCCAGAACGACGGGGGTCGAGGGCGGCCGCGGCCGAGGCGGCGCGGTCGGCCGCTTGGCTCGCAGCCTTCCGGGCCTTCTTGGTCTCCTTCTCGAGGAGCGCGAGGCTGCGGGTCACCTGATCGGTGACCTCACGCGCGACACGCTCGGCGGTCTGACGGGCGATCTGCTCGATGGTGGCAGGGGCGAGCTCCGCCGGTGCTGCCTTCTTGGCCGGTGCCTTGTTGGCGGCGGTCGTCGTCGTTGCCCTCTTGGCCGGTGCCTTCTTGGCGGCGGTCGTCGTCGATGCCTTCTTCGCGGGTGCCTTCTTGGCGGGCGCGGTCCTCTTTGCCGGTGCCCTCTTCGTGGCGGTCCTCGCGACGGGGGCCTTCGTTGCGCTCTTCGCTGGGGCCTTGGTCGGCGCGGATGCGCCGCCAGACGGTGCGCCGTTCGTGGTCGAGCTGCTCGTGGTGTCGGTCGTTGCCATGAATGTGCCTCCCGGATCGTTGGCGGCGTCGCGAGGTTCGCCGTACCGCCCGAGTGCCCAGCCTGCCCGACGCGGCAAGCCGCCGCACCTCGAGCGCGGGGAGGACTACTGCAGGCGGGTGACCTGCACGTCGACGAACATGCGCGAGGTGCCCGAGCCGGAGAAGATGCCCGAGAGCGGCTTCACGTCGTTGTAGTCGCGGCCGGTGGCCACGATGACGTGCCGATCACCGGGTTCGGTGTCGTTGGTCGGGTCGAAACCACGCCAGCCGTCGTCCCACCACTCGACCCACGCGTGCGACTCGCCCTTGGCGGACTCACCTACGACGGGGTCCACCGTGGGGTGCAGGTAGCCCGAGACGTAGCGCGTGGGGATGTCGACCGTGCGCAGGGCGCCGATGACGATGTGGGCCATGTCCTGGCACACGCCCGAACGCTCCGCCCAGGCGTGAGCACCGAAGGCATCGACGGTGGTAGAGCCCGAGACGTACCTGACCTCGCTGTAGACCAGCGCGCAGAGGGCTCGTGCCGCCTCGCTCGGCGTCGCGCTCTTCGCGGCGATCTCTCTCGTCGCGGCGACCAGGTCCTCGGTGGGTACAACGCGCTCGGGGAGGGTGAGGTACTCCGTATGGACGTCGGCGACCTCCGCGCTGCGCATCTCCTCCCAGCTCATCACCGGCTCACCGACGGGGGACCGGTCGGTGTGCACCGTGGCCGAGGCGGTGACGGTCAGTGAGGTGTGCGGATCGAGCACCTCGAACGCGGTCACCTGGGAACCCCAGTAGTCCCGGTAGGTGTAGGCCCACGGGGTGGGGGACACCTCGACGCGCGAGTGCACGACGATCTGGCCCGGCAGGGTCAGCGGCGTGAGGCGGGCCTCGTTGAACGAGGTGTTCGCCTTCCCGTCGTACTCGAAGCCGGTCGTGTGGGCGATTCTCAGCTGCATGCTCATCGAGGTCCCCTCGTCGTCGGAAGCGCAGCGAGCGCCCCAGCGGGTGAGCGGCGTGCGAGGTGGTTCATGCGCGCACCCCGTGCCACTCGGTCGCCTCGGCGCCGGCGAAGTAGCGGCGGCTGATCGCGTCGGTGGCCAGCGCACAGGTTCGCTGCAGCCGCTCCATCTCGCTGGGCAGGTCGGCCACGAAGTCACTGAGCGAGCGGTACTCCAGCTCTGCCCGGGTGCGTCCGAGCAGCCGTTGCGCCTCGTTCTGGAACCCGGCGCGGGTGCCCGAGGACTGCAGCCTCTCCAGGCAGCGTTCGGCCTCGCTGAGACCGAAGACGACCGACCGCGGGAACAGCCGGTCCAGCAGCAGGAACTCAGCGGCTCCCCGCTCGGTCTCGAGCCCCTTGTAGGTGCGGAGGAACGCCTCGTAGGCGCCACAGGCACGGAGCGAGGTCCCCCACGCCGAACCCGAGGTGATCGCAGCCGTGGCCACCAGTCGCGAGGTCATGTCGGCACGCTCGATGGAGCGCCCGAGGACGAGGAACTGGTATCCCTCGTCGCGCGTCATCGTCGCCTCGGCGATCCCGTTGATCTGGGCCGCGCGGTCACGGACCCAGCGAAACGCGACGGGTGGGCGCATCGAGCGGAAGTGACCCGAGGGGATGGCGCGGTAGGTGGTGTTCATCGCCTCCCACATCGACGTCGACAAGGTCTCGCGGGCGCGCCGGGCGCTCTCGCGGGCCGCGGCCATCGTGGCCGCGATCGAGGAGGTCGACGTGGAGTCGTAGGCCAGCAGGCGCATCACCTCGGTCGTGTCGATGGGCGCGTTCTCGTCGAACTCCACCCCCATGATCGAGAGCAGATTGCGGCAGGTCGTCTCCTCGTCGACACCCGGGTCCTCGAGGATCAGCTGCATCTGCACGTCCAGGATGCGCGCCGTGTCCTCGGCCCGCTCGACGTAGCGGCCGATCCAGAACAGCGACTCGGCGATCCGGCTCAGCACGACTCCACCTCCTCGGCCTCGAGCGAGCGCGGCTCGAGAACCCCGGACCGGGACTGTTGCTGCTGTTGCTGCTGGTCGTGCTGGGAGGAGAAGGAGTCGAGGGCCGGGCCGACGTCCTGCGGTGCGGAGTGCACCTCGACGCGCTCGGGCTCGGGCTGCACCTGGTGCCGCCCGTGGCCGGCCAGCACCCACGTGTCCTTGGAGCCGCC
>JBKJON010000518.1:0-3754 GCA_046595715.1 Marmoricola sp. | reverse complement strand
GGGTGCCGACCGCCTCGGGGAGGCCGGTGTCGACCACCAGCTCGAGCTCGTCGCCGCGACGGATGCGGATGGCGGCGACGGCGAAACCCGCCACCGCGACGACACCGTCGGCGATCAGCTGGAGGTTCTCGGTGAGGGCGTCCGGGATCACCAGACCCGAAGGAGAGATGGCGGGAGCGATCGTCGACGCTCTGTGGTTCCTGACTGCCATGATCCCCCTCCGAGACCACCTTAGAGCGACGGCACCGCTCCATTCACCAAAGTCGGGAAACTCCTAAAGCGGACATTCGTTGACGGCGGCAGCCGCGGTCGTCGTGCCCTATCCTTGGCAGGCGGATGGGCTGGCCGGGCGACCGCGTCATCGAGCGGGCGACCGTGAGGTGTCGAGGAAGGTCCGGGCTCCACAGGACGAGGTGGTGGGTAACGCCCACCCGGGGCAACCCGCGGGATCAGTGCCACAGAAAACAGACCGCCACTGCTCCTCGGAGCAGCGGTAAGGGTGAAACGGTGGTGCAAGAGACCACCAGCGCGGCGGGAGACCGTCGTGGCTAGGCAAACCCCACCTGGAGCAAGATCGAACAGCGAGTGTCTGAGGGCGGTCCGTCCGAGCTCGCGGGTAGATCGCTGGAGGGTGCCGGCAACGGCACCCGGAGATGGATGGTCGCCAACCGTGTCGTCGCGAGGCGAGACGGCGAACAGAACCCGGCCTATGAGCCAGCCCATCCGCACCAAGCCTCTGACCTGCGATTATGCACTCAGAACAAGTTTACTGTGGTCGTACTGTGGTCAGAATTTCCAAGGGCCTCCTCGATGACCGACCTGCTCCGGTCGTCCTCGTCGCCCATGAGGTGTCCGTAGGTGTCCCAGGTCTCTACGGCGGACTTGTGGCCCAGCAGCGCTTGGAGCTTCTTCTATCAAGCCTGTTCGGCAGGGTTAGTTCCGGTAGTGGCTTGCAGGGCGGGGCGAGCGCCTGATCGGCCGGCGACCAGCTCCAGGAGAGCCGCGCCCCACTTCTCGATCTTGCCCGCGCCGATGCCCGAGACGCCGCCGAGCGCGCCCATCGTCGATGGCGCTTCGGCTGCGACCTGCCGCAGGGTCGCGTCGTGGAAGACGACGTATGCCGGGAGGCCGGCCTCCTTCGCGGTCGCGGCCCGCCAGGCGCGGAGCCGCTCGAACCTCGCCTCGCCGGCCGCGTCCAGCGGGGCCTCGTTGACCTTCGTCTTGCGGGCGCTTCCCGACGAGCGTGTGCGCGCGGACTTGGGAGCCTCGGTGCGCAGCGCGACTGGGCGGTCTCCGCGCAGGACGTCGGCGGAGGCCTCGGTGAGCTCCAAGGTGCCGTACCCATCTCCAGACACGGCCAGGAGACGACGCGCCAGGAGTTGTCGAACAACTCCGCGCCAACCGGCCGCGTCGAGCTCGGTCCCGATTCCGAACACGGACAAGGTGGTGTGGTCGAGCTGGGCCACGCGCGCGGTGGAGTTGCCGACCAGAATGTCGATGACGTGCCCGGCGCCGTAGCGCTGCCCACGCTGGCTCAGGCGGACCACGGCGGAGAGCATCTTCTGCGCTGCGATGGTCCCGTTCCAGGTCTGCGGCGGGGTCGCGCACGTGTCGCAGTTCCCGCAGGGGGTCGAGTCCTGCCCGAAGTAGGCCAGCAGCTGCACGCGGCGGCACTCGACCGTTTCGCAGAGCGCAAGCATCGCGTCGAGGTGCTGCCCGAGGCGGCGGCGGTGGGCGGCGTCGCCCTCGGAGCTGTCGATCATGCGGCGCTGCTGGACGACGTCAGCGAGACCGTAGGCCAGCCATGCCGTGGCCGGGAGACCGTCGCGGCCGGCGCGACCAGTCTCCTGGTAGTACCCCTCCACGGACTTGGGCAGGTCCAGGTGCGCGACGAAGCGCACGTCTGGTTTGTCGATACCCATGCCGAAGGCGATGGTGGCCGTCATCACCAGGCCGGGCTCGCGCAGGAACCTTGCCTGGTGTTCGGCGCGCACCGAGGCGTCCAGTCCGGCGTGGTACGGCAGAGCGGGGATGCCGTTCTTGGTCAGGTAGGCGGCCGTCTCCTCGACCGACTTGCGTGAGAGGCAGTAGACGATGCCGGCGTCCCCGGCGTGCTCGGTTCGCAGCACCGTGAGCAGCTGGGCACGAGGGTTGTCCTTGGACACGATCCGATACTCGATGTTGGGTCGGTCGAAACTGGCGACGAACTTCGTCGCGGAGTCCAGGTCGAGCCGATGCCCGATCTCCGCCGCGGTTGCTGCTGTGGCGGTCGCGGTGAGCGCGATGCGGGGCACCTCGGGCCACCGTTCGCCCAGGACGGACAGCAGCAGGTAGTCCGGTCGGAAGTCGTGACCCCACGAGGACACACAATGCGCCTCGTCGATCGCGAACACGGCGATCGTGCCGCGCGCGAGCAGCTGCAGCGTCGAGGGCACCGAGAGGCGCTCGGGGGCCAGGTAGAGCAGGTCGAGCTCCCCAGCGAGGTAGGCCGCCTCGACTCGGCGGCGTTCCTCGAGATCCTGGGTGGAGTTCAAGAACGCGGCACGGACACCGAGGGCGCCGAGCGCGTCGACCTGGTCCTGCATCAGCGCGATGAGCGGCGAGATGACGACACCGGTCCCGGGCCGCACAAGTGCCGGGACCTGGTAGCAGAGCGACTTCCCGGCCCCGGTCGGCATCAGCACCAACGCGTCGCCGCCGGCGACCACGGTGTCGATGATGGCGGCCTGCTCGCCGCGGAACTCGTCGTACCCGAAAACGGTCCGCAGAGCCTCGAGCGGGGAGATCCGTGGTGGGGCTGTCGTCACGTCGGGCATGTCCCTCATCGTGCCGGACACCTCCGCATGCGCAGTGCGCGCCGCGCGACCAGCGCCGTCCGGGCTCTTCGACGGCTGACTGACCCGTCGGAGGGGCCTCACACGGCCGCCCCCTGCACACCTCCCATAACAGCCTTCCTTGGTCTCGAACAGGGCCTGCCGCTGGCGGGCGATGCTCATCGTGGCGAGGAACTTGCGTCGTACTCGGATCATCGACCCGAAGCATCGCAATGTGGTGCTGCCCGAACACGTGGGTGCCGCTCACGGATACCTTGTGCAGGACGACGCGGGCGTGGTCCTTGCCGTCGAGTGGGCGAAGATATGAATCCCATGGGATCGGGGGAGTGGCGTCTTGGTTGTCACAACTCTACCGTTATCGGTATAGTCGTGACATGACTGCGGGAGCGAAGTACCGAGAGATCGTGCGTGAGATCGCGTTCAATCACTACGGCTACGTCACCACCAAGGAGGCTACGGCCGCCGGGGTGCCAGCGGTGGAATTGCCGAAGTTGGCTGCGCGCGGGGGGTTGGAGGGCGTCGCCTATGGGCTGTATCGCGTGCCTGACGTGCCATCGCACGTCCTCGATCAGTTCGCCGAGGCGCTGCTGCGCGCCGGCGACGGGGCGTTCCTGCATGGCGAGTCGGTGCTGGCTCTGTTCGGGCTTGCCGACGTCAACCCGCGCCAGATCAAGGTCGGGGTGCGCAGGCGCACCCGTCCCAAGCTCCCGCAGTTCATCGAGCTCACCCTCGTGAAGGGTGAGGTTCAGACGACCCGCTACGAAGGCCTGGAGTCGCAGACCGTGGCCGATGCACTTCTCGAGTGTCGCGGGCGCATCGAGACCGAGCGGTTGATGGATGCTGCGAAGCGGGTCCGGAAGGAGGGGCTGTTGACCACGGCCGAATGGCAGCGGGTCAGAAAGGCGCTGCAGCCGTGAGCT
>JBKJON010000341.1:0-8378 GCA_046595715.1 Marmoricola sp. | reverse complement strand
TGCCCGGGAGACCGCTCCGCACCAGTCTCGACCTGGCGGCGCAACGGCTTGCCCAGCGCGTCCTGGTCGACGTCGGCCCGCCGAGCGCTCTGGTCGCGTTACGGCCCTCCACCGGTGAGCTTCTCGCCGTGGCCAGCGGACCGGGGTCCAAGGGCTACAACACCGCCACCATCGCTCGGTACGCCCCTGGCTCGACGTTCAAGGTGGTGAGCGCTCTGGCACTGCTTCGCTCCGGGTTGACGCCCCGGTCCCAGGTCTCGTGCCCTGCCACCATCGTGGTCGACGGAAAGAGGTTCAAGAACTACGACGACTACCCGGCCTCGGGGCTTGGCGAAATCCCTTTCGCGGAGGCGCTCGCCAACAGCTGCAACACCGCCTTCATCTCGCAGCGTGCCAAGCTCGGACCGCAGGCGCTTGTCGAGGCCGGCGCCGCCCTGGGTCTCGGAGTCGATCACGACACGGGGTTCCCCTCCTTCTTCGGCGAGATCAGTGCACCGGCCAGTGAGACCCAGGCGGCGGCCGACATGATCGGCCAGGGGACCGTGCTGGCCTCCCCGATGGCGATGGCCACCGTCGTGGCCTCGGTGATCAAGGGATCAGCGGTGCTCCCGACCCTGCTGCCCGACCAGCAGGAGGAGCAGAAGGTCCCCGCCCAGCCGCTCACGGCCGCCGAGGCGAAGCAGCTCCGCTTCATGATGGGCCTCGTCGTCGAGCGAGGGAGCGGCTCGCTGCTGCAAGGACTTCCCGGGGGGAAGGTCATCGCGAAGACCGGAACGGCCGAGTTCGGCGCCAGCCCGCCGCTGCCCACGCACGCCTGGATGGTCGCGGGTCGTGACGACCTCGCGGTGGCCGTCTTCGTCGAGCGCGGCGACTCAGGCTCGGGGACGGCCGGACCCCTCCTGCGCGCGTTCCTCGCCAAGGTCCGGTGATGGTGCGCCTCCTCCCGGCCGGAGTGCTGCCTCGTCAGCACTGGGCCCGCCGCAGCGAACAGCTCGACCCGGTCCGCGACAGCCACGAGATCAGCCTGCACGTCTCCGCCTACGACTTCCCGTGGGACAGCCTCCAGGCGCTGTCGTTCGCACTCTTCCGCACCTACGCCGTGCCCTCGATCGGCCGGCTCCTGGACCGGACCGGGGAGTTCACCTCCCGCGTCCAGAAGAGGTACGACGACACGGGGCTCCTGCTCGAGGAGGTGCAACGGCATGGCCTGGACAGCACCCGCGGGCGCTCCGCCGTACGCCGGATCAACCAGATGCACGCGATGTACGACATCAGCAACGACGACTTCCGCTACGTCCTCGCGACCTTCGTGGTGATCCCCAAGCGCTGGATGGACGACTTCGGCTTCCGGTCGCTGACCCCGAACGAGGTCGTGGCCACGACCAACTACTACCTGGAGCTCGGAGGCCACATGGCGATCCGGGAGCTGCCCGAGGACTTCGCCGGCTTCGAGAAGCTGCTCGAGGACTACGAGCGCGAGCACTTCGCCTTCGATCCGGGTGGGCGCCGCGTCGCCGACGCCACGTTGGACCTGATGACCACGTTCCCGCCCCACCGCTTCGCCCCTTCGTGGGTGGTGAGGCGCTTCGCCTACTCGTTGATGGACGAGCCCCTTCGCCGCGCCTTCCAGTACCCCACCCCCACCCGGTTCGAGAGCGCGCTCTTCCGGGGTGCCATGAAGGGGCGGGCGCGACTGCTGCGCCTGTTCCCGGCCCGGTCCAAGCCGCGGTGGGTCAGCCAGTACGGCTACTTCCGCACCTACCCGGCGGGCTACGAGATCGACGGGCTGGGCACCTTCCCGGGCACCTTCGGGCCCCCCTACCGGGGCGGTGGCGGGTGTCCCTTCCCGGACGAGACCAAGCCGTGACGCCCGCGCCCTAGGCTGAACCCATGCCGAGCCTGCACCACACGATCGTGAGCTGGATCGTTCCGTTGCTGCGACGCAACATGTCGGCCGAGGACGTACCCGCGATGAAGACGAAGCTCTCCGAGGAGAACCGGCTGGCCCAGGAGGGTCCTCCGCAGGACGTGCGCCGGACCCATGAGGAGTCGATCAGCAACGTCCACGGCTTCCCCGTCTTCGAGCTGTGGGCGGCGGGGGTGGCGGCCCCGGGGCGTGCGGTGCTCTACCTCCACGGCGGCGCGTTCGTGCATCCCTCGGACAAGCGGCACTGGCAGTTCGCCACCCGGCTGGCCGATGCGCTCGAGGCCCGCACCGTGCTGCCGGCCTATCCGCTCGCGCCCGAGTTCTCGGTCGAGGACTCCTTCGAGCAGATGATCGAGATCTTCGAGGAGGTGGCCGCCGTCTCGCCCGAGGGGGTAGTGCTGGTGGGCGACTCGGCCGGGGGCGGCTACGCCCTGGCCCTGGCCGAGGCGCTTCGCGACCGGGATGGTGCCCAGCCCGAGCGGATGGTGCTGATCGCTCCGTGGGTCGACCTGACCGGCGAGGCGCCCGGCACCGTGGAGGCCGCCGCGCGTGACCCGTGGCTGTCCTTGCCCCACCTGTCGATCTACGCCACCTTCTGGGCCGGAAGCGAGGAACGTGAGGTGCTGGCCGGCACCAGGGTCAGTCCCGGTCTGGGCAACCTGGCTGGTCTTCCCCCGACCCTGATGCTGTGCGGCACCCGTGACCTGCTGCAGCCGGGGTGCGACGCGCTGTTCGACCGGGCGGACGAGGCCGACTGGCCGCTGGAGTACGCCGTGGCCCCCGGACTCATCCACGTCTACCCGCTGCTGCCGATCCCCGAGGCCCGGGCGGCGTTCGAGCACATCGTTCATTTCTGCAGGCACGCGTGAGCCGCCCGGGCAAGCACCTTGACGGGTTCGGGTGCGCGTCCGTCCGGCTGGTCCAGACCAAGAATGTCTGCGTCTGTGTCGAATACCGAGGTCGGTGATACTCACCAGCCATGGACGCCCCCGACGTAGCCGTGATCGGCGCTGGAGTCGCCGGACTCACCTGCGCGCGCGCGTTGGAGGAGTCCGGGTTGTCGGTGCGCGTCCTGGAGCGGTCGGCCCGGGTCGGTGGCCGGGTCGGCACGGACCTGATCAACGGTTTCCGGTGTGACCGTGGCTTCCAGTGGCTCAACGCCGGCAACGCCGACGTGCGCGAGTCCGTCGACGTGGCGGCCCTCAACCCACGGCCCATCGAGCGGGGCATCGTGCTGGCGCACCCCGAGGGCTACCGCATCCTGCAGGGCTCCCAGACGGCCCTGATCGCGGCCATCCGCTCAGGCCTCGGGCAACCCCAGGACATCGCGCGGCTGATGCGGTGGACCGACCCGCTGCGCAGGGGCCGCGAACGGCTCCTCGGCGCGGCGGACATGACCCTGGAGGAGTCGCTGGACAAGTACGGCATCTCCGGCCGCATCCGCGAGGAGGTGCTTCGGCCGCTCTTCCGGCTGGTCTTCGCCGACGAGGACCTCCGCACCTCCTACCAGTTCGCGATGCTGAGCCTGCAGGCCCTGATCGAGGGGCTGCCGGCCCTGCCCGCCCTCGGGATGCAGGCGATGCCGAACCAGCTCGCCCTCGGCCTCGAGCGATCCGTCGAACACGGGGTCGACGTGCTCGGGATCAACCGCAGCATCGGGGAGGGGGTGCGCATCTTCACCGACGGCGGCGAGATCCAGGCCCGGGCCGGTGTGGTGGCCACGGACCCTGTGACCGCCTCCACGCTGCTCGGCCTGGGCACGCCGATGATGCGCGGCATGGCCACCTGGTGGTTCTCCACCGAGATCCCGCCGACGACGATGAAGACCCCGATCGTCAACCCTGTCGGGCCTTCCGCCGGCCCCCTCGCGCACGCGGTGGTCGTCTCCAACATCGCCCCGCGCTACGCCCCGCTCGGCCAGCACCTCGTGGCGGCCTGCTCGGTCGTGGTGCCCGGGTCCGTCGCCGGCACCGAGTCCGAGGCCGAGGTCCGCCAGCAGCTCGGCCAGATGTTCCGCACCGACGCCTCGTCGTGGGACCTCGTCACCCGGCACGTGAAGTCCGAGGCCTGGCCGGCCTCGCGGCCGCCCCTGATCCTGGGGCGGGAGGTCGACCTCGGGGACGGCCTGTTCGTGGCCGGCGACCACCGGGAGGCGCCGGGCGTGCCCGGGGCGATGCGGTCCGGACGGCGCGCGGCCGCGGCGGTCCTCGAGGAGCTCGGCCTGCCGGCCACGCCCCACACCGACCAGCCCTAGGAGACGGCCGCCTCCACCAGGGCCAGCGCCCGCTCGGCGGCCGGTCCGGCGAGCTCGCGGTCCTCTGGCACCAGGCCGATGCGGGTACGCCGGTCCAGCAGGTCGGCCACCGTCGTCGCGCCCTCGTGGGTGATCGCGAAGACCAGCTCCGCGAGGGTGGCCGGGATGGTCGGGGCGACCGGGGCGAGGAGCTCGTCGTGGGTGAGGCCGGTGACGGCCACCGCGTCGGCCAGGACGGCCGCCGCCTCTGTGCCGAACCGGCGAACCAGCCGGGCCGGTGCCTGTAACGCGCCCAGCTCCTCGCGTGGGGCCGCGCCGACCAGGGGGAGCGTCCGGGTCCGGCAGGGGGCTGCCTCGAGCCGCGCCTCCTGGACCGCTCGGTCGACGGCGTCCTGGGCCATCCGGCGGTAGGTGGTCAGCTTGCCGCCCACGACGGTGACGACCCCGCTGCTCGAGACCAGGACGGCGTGCTTGCGCGAGAGGTCCGCGGTGGTGGTCCCGGTGTCGAGGAGAGGTCGGAGACCGGCGTAGGCGCCGATCACCTGGTCCCGGCGTACGTCGTGCTGCAGGGCGCGGTTGATGACGCCGAGCAGGAAGCCGATGTCCTCCTCCGGAGGCTCGGGGACGTCCGGCACCTTCCCCTCGACCTCCTCGTCGGTGAGGCCGACGTAGAAGGTCTGGTCGGGCTGGGGCAGCGCGAAGACGAAGCGGTTGCTGGCCCCCGGCACCGGTGCCATCACCGCGCAGCAGACGCCGGGCAGGGTGTCCTTGCGGAGCACGAGGTGGGTGCCGCGGCTCGGACGCAGCCGGATCTCGGGGACGAGCTGGCCGGCCCAGACGCCGGTGGCGTTGATGACGGTGCGAGCCCGGACCGAGCGCGACTCACCCGTGCGGGCGTCGGTGAGGATCGCGCCGTCCCCGAGCGGCTCGCTGACCCGCACCCGCGTGTGCACGTGCGCGCCGTGGGTGGCGGCGGTCCGTGCCACTGCGAGCACGAGACGCACGTCGTCCTCGAGCTGGCCGTCCCACGAGAGGATCGCGCCGCGCAGCCCCGTGCGGCGTACGACGGGAGCCAGGGTCAGCGTCTCCGTCACCCCGATGCGGCGGGGCCGGGGCAACGTCTCGCGGCGGGTGCGCGCGGCCACCCGCAACAGGTCACCGGCGCGGACGCCGGCGCGGGCGAACCCCTCCTGGACACGACCGATGGCCGGTGTCAGGGGCATCAGCATCGGGAGCGCGTGCACGAGGTGGGGCGCCGTGGTCTGCATCAGGATGCCGCGCTCGACCGCACTCTCGTGGGCGACGTCGAGCTGCCCCTTCGCTAGGTAGCGCAGGCCGCCGTGCACCAGCTTGGAGCTCCACCGGCTCGTGCCGAACGCGACGTCCTCGGCGTCGACGGCGACCACGCTGAGCCCGCGGCTGGCGGCGTCGAGCGCGACCCCGGCTCCGGTGATGCCGAGACCGATCACGAGCACGTCGGTGGTCTCCGGTAGACCGGCCAGGCCGACCCGGATCCTGCCGGGGGTGGTCCATGGCATCCCGGCGGTGCTCTCAGCGGTCATGGCTGCAGGAACCTCTCGACGAGGCTGGCCAGCTCGGCGTCGTACACCGCCACCTCGGCGTCACGGGAGGGTGCCGCCCCGTCGGTCATCGTGTGCGCCGACAGCGTGAACCCGTGGCAGGCCAGCAGGAGCGATCGGGCGAGGACGTCTGGGTCGCCGTCCCGGACCGAGCCGGCGGCCTGACCGGCCCGGACGACGGTGGCGACGACGGCCGCGAGGCTGTGCTGGCTGCGGCCCCGACGCTCGAGCAGGTAGGGGAGCAGCAGCTCGGGATCCACGTCGATGATGCGGCGGAGGAGCTCGTCGGCCCGCAGGGCGCGGACGGTGGCGACGATGCCGTCACGGAGGCCGGACAACGTGTCCGTCCGGGGACTCGAGGCGAGCGCCTCGTCCACGACGCGGCCCCACTCGCGGGTCATCAGGTCGGCCAGCATCGTCTGGGTGTCCGGCCACCGGCGGTAGAGCGTCATCCGGCTGACACCGGCCCGGCGGGCGATGTCGGTGAGGGTGGTCCGGCTCCAGCCGACGGCGAGGATGGACGCGCGCGCGGCGTCGAGGTAGCCGTCCTCGGCAGTGGTCTGTCTCTGGGGCGCCTGTTTCTGGGGCGCCTGTTTCCGAGGCGTCGGGCCGGACTCCGTGGGGTTGTGACGAAGTGACGTCATGTGTCACACTGTAACACATGAGCCCTTCCGCCCCGCCCGAGATGCACTGGTCCCGCTGGGGCGACCCGGCCCGTGCGGCACCCCTCTCGGAGAGTGCCTTCGGCCTCGTCGACGCCTTCCTCGGCACCACCGACACCCCGGCGGTCGACCCCGCGACCGTGGAACTCTCCGCGCCCCTGGCCGAGGACCTGCTGGCCGGACTGGTGGACCTCGTGGGCCGCGAGCACGTGCTCACCGACCACGAGACGCGCCTGCACCGCACCCGCGGCAAGTCGACGCCCGACCTGCTCAGGCTCCGGGGTGGCGACGGCTCTGACTCGCCGGACGCCGTCGTACGCCCCGGGAGCCACGAGGAGGTCGCCGACGTCATCGTGTGGTGCGTCGAGCACCACGTCGCCCTGGTCCCCTTCGGCGGCGGCACCTCGGTCGTCGGTGGCCTGGTCGCCCGACGCGAGGGGTACGCCGGGGTCATCTCGCTCGACCTGCTGCGCTTCGACCGCCTGCTGGCCGTCGACACCGACTCGATGACCGCCACCCTGGAGCCCGGACTCCGTGGTCCGCAGGCCGAGGCGCTGCTGGCCGAGCACGGGCTGACGCTGGGCCACTTCCCGCAGTCGTTCGAGTACGCCTCGATCGGCGGCTTCGCCGTCACCCGCTCCTCGGGTCAGTCCTCAGCCGGCTACGGGCGCTTCGACGCCCTGGTCGTCGGGCTGCGCGTGGCCACCCCGCAGGGCGAGCTCGTGCTCGGCAGCTCGCCTGCCAATGCCGCCGGGCCCGACCTGCGTGAGGTCGTGATGGGCTCCGAGGGAGCCTTCGGGGTGGTCACCGAGGTCACCGTGCGCGTACGCCGCGCCCCGGTCGTGAAGCTCTACGAGACCTGGCGCTGGGACTCCTTCGCCGACGGCACGACTGCGATGCGCACGCTCGCCCAGTCGGGTGTGCTCCCCACCGTGCTGCGCCTGTCGGACGAGAACGAGACCTCGCTCAACCTGGCGAAGCCGGCCGAGATCGGTGGCGAGTCCTCGGGCGGCTGCCTGATGGTGGTCGGCTACGAGGGCACCCAGGGGGCCGTGGACGCGAAGCGCGCCGCGTGCACCTCCGTGCTCTCGGGGCTGGGTGGCACCTGCCTCGGCGAGGACGAGGGCTGGGCAGCCGGTCGCTTCCACGGGCCCTACCTGCGCGACTCGATGCTGGACGTCGGGGTGCTGGTCGAGACCCTGGAGACGGTGACCTTCTGGTCCCGCCTCCACCAGGTCTACGCCGCCGTGAAGAGTGCGCTCAGCGACTCGCTCGGCGAGGGCGCGCTCGTGCTCTGCCACGTCTCCCACGTCTACGAGACCGGCGCCTCGCTCTACTTCACGGTGGCCGCGGCACAGGCCGAGGACCCGGTCTCGCAGTGGCTCACGGCCAAGGCGGCCGCCTCCGACGCGCTGATCGACAACGGTGCCTCGATCACGCACCACCACGCTGTCGGCCAGGACCACAAGCCCTGGCTGGCGCGCGAGATCGGCCCCGTCGGCGTACGCATGCTGCGTGCTCTCAAGGCCGAGCTCGACCCGACCGGGGTGCTCAACCCGGGCGTGCTGATCCCGTCCTGAACACCCACACCACGAGCAGGGTGTCGTCCTCTGCCGTGACGCCGCGGCCGCCCTCGTCGAGCAGCCGCGCCGCGTCACCCGGCTCGAGCAGGCGCTCGCCCAGCATCACGTGCCCCCGCGCGAGGAAGAGGTGCAGCCGGGGCGCGTCCGGGAGCAGCAGCCTGTCGCCACTGGCCGGATCGGCGGCGTGCAGGGAGGTCCCCGCCGCGGCGAGGGGTACGACGCCCCGCCCGTCGCCGTCCGCCACGCAGGTCCAGCCCTCGCCCAGGGTGACGTCGGAGGAAAGGTAGTCCGGCACCAGGTCGGGCTCGTCGGGCCGCACCCACGCCTGCAGGAAGCGGGTCTCCCCGGCGCTGTCTTCGGTCGCCTCGGCCA
>JBKJON010000024.1:0-2942 GCA_046595715.1 Marmoricola sp. | reverse complement strand
CTGAAGGCCTCCTCGACGTGTTTGCCTTCGGCTGACGTGTGGGAGACCCCGGCGCGGTGCGGGTGGTCGCGGAAGATGCTCGGACCCACGAATGACGCGACGACCCACGTCGTCACGGCTCCAGCGACGAGCACCAAGGCTTGCGCGGAGAGGAGGCGCGACGCGAATCCCCAACGCACCCGTTCCCGGTTGCTCACTGGCCAGTTCCCATCCGGTAGCCGACGCCGCGCACCGTGCGGACATACCGGCTGTCCGCCGCGTCGTCGGCCAGCTTTCGGCGCAGGTGGCCGACATGGACGTCGACCAGGTGCTCGTCCCCCACCCAGGACGGGCCCCAGACGTCATCGATGAGCTGACGCCGGCTGAACGCCATCCGGGGGCGAGCCGACAAGGCCGCCAAAAGGTCGAACTCGGTCCGGGTGAGAGCGACGGGTACGCCGTCGAGCCAGGCATCGCGCCCGTCGGTATCGATGCTCAATACGCCAAACGTTCGCACCTCGGCCAGGGGGTCACCCGGCCCGGCGAGCTCTCGTGACTGTCGGGGTCGGCGCAGCATCGCGTGCACGCGTGCCATCAGTACGCGGGGGCTGAACGGTTTGGTGAGGTAGTCGTCGGCGCCGACGGAAAGGCCGATCAGGGTGTCGATCTCGTCGCTGCGCGCGGTCAGCATCACCACATATGCATCGGAGAAGGTCCGGATCTGGCGACAGACCTCGACCCCGTCCAGGCTTGGCAACCCCAGGTCGAGGATGACGACGTCGGGATCGACCTCGCGCGCAAGCGCCACGGCCTCGAGTCCGTCGTGGCTGATGGAGGCCTCGAACCCGTCGCGCTCGAAGTAGCTACCGATCAGGTTTGCCAGCGAGGTCTCGTCCTCCACTACGAGGGCACGCATTCCTGATGGCGGCCGCTGTGGCGACACCGCCGCCGCCTCAGCCGCCTGGTCGGTGGGCTCGGGAGCGCTGAGGTCCGACATGTGCTTCATGGTGCCAGCCGAGAGCGGCCGCGATCACGCCCTGCACGGCAGTGGGCCACTTCTTCAGTGAACCTTCACAGAACCACGACCAGTCAGCCGTGGTCCGGGGAGCACGGTGGAGACAACGAACAACCAAGGAGCTGAGCACAATGATGGGTTGGTACAACGATGGAAGCATGGGCGCCGGCGGATGGGTCGCGATGATCCTCATGATGAGTCTGTTCTGGGGTGCCGTGATCTTCGCCGGCGTCATGATCTTCCGAGGCAACAGCAACACCCGCGGCTCGCGCGAGAGTGGGAGCGGCGATGGTGGTGCGGCGGTCAGGAACCCGATGGACATCCTCGATGAACGGTTCGCCCGCGGCGAGATCGAGAGCGAGGAGTACGAGGCCCGCAAGGCGGCCCTGATGGGAACCAAGCGCTGAACCACCACGCCTTCTCGTGCGCGGCCGACCTGGGAGACGTGGAAGCAGCCACCGCCACCTGGGCCGCCGCGGTGCTGGCCGGGTGGCGGGGTTCTTCCACGTCTCGCAGTCCCACGACGCCGATCGCAGGCTGGCCGTGGCCGGAGCCGGTGCCGGCGCAGTGGTGGCCTCGAGGCTGGTCTCGACGATGGCGCTGGCGATGGTGGCCTCCGCCGGGGCGTTGGTGGCGTTGGCCGTGCGCACAGACGTGGCCGGAACCGGATGGGTGATCGGGGCGACGGCGTTGTCCGCGGTGATCTACGCCGGGTTCGGGGTGCTGGTGGGAGCGGTGGTCCGTTCGGAGATGAATGGGTCGCTGATCGTGGTGTTCGCCTGGATCTTCGATGTGTTCTTCGGACCTGCCATGGGGGGCAGCGGCCCGGTGCTACGGCTGTTTCCCCTGCACTTCCCGACGTTGGTCGTGACCGACGTCGCTTCCGGTCACGGCGGCGCCTTGGGTGACTAGGTTTGTCGCTTTTGTGGGCGACGGCCAGTGTCGGGGTGGCGGCGGTGGCCTTGATGGTCAGGAACCGGCCACACGCACACGTCACCCGGATCACCAGCCCCACCCGTCGCCGCATCACCGCCGCGCTCGGCGCGGCGAGTCGTCAACTCCGCCGGATGCCGGTGATGTGGATCCTCATCCTGGGGCTGCCGGTCGCCTTCATCTCGGCCTCGATTGCCGTCACCCCGAATGACCCGACGCCGGTCGAACTCGTGGAGAACGGCCAACGTGGGCTCTCGATCATCTCGATGGCCGACGTACACGGAGCAATCATGGTCCCCATCACGATCGGGTTCCTAGCCTCTCTCGCGGGGCTGTTTGTCATCTTGGACTCAGCTCAGGCTGACCGACGACTCTCGTTGACCAACTACCGGCCGGGAGAGATCTTGGGCGTGCGGATGGTGGTCATCGCGGCGGCTGCCTTGGTGGCGACGGCGGCCGCGATCGCGGTCACCGCAGTTAGTTTCGATGCCGTGAGTTGGCCGCTGTTCATCGGGGCGAACGTTCTGGTCGCATTGACCTACGCAACGATCGGAGTGATCGTCGGCCCGGTGTTCGGTCGCCTCGGTGGCCTGTACGTGTTGCTGGTGGTTCCTTTCATCGATATCGGCTTGGCCCAGAACGCCATGTTCGATGCCGCGCCACCTGCCTGGGCCAAGTTCATGCCCGCCCACGGCGCCGTCCGAGTGATGATGGATGGGGCGTTCACCTCGAGCTTCGACGAGACCGGCGCCCTGCTCTTGGCGCTCGGATGGCTCCTCGGGCTCACCGCGACCGCGGCGGTGGTGTTCCGGCGGGTCACCGTCAGGTGACCGCTATGGCTGCCATCGAAGGATCGCGGCTGGGCTCGCAGGGGAGGGAGCCCAGCCGTGCTCAACCCTCCCTCCAGATTGTCAGCGGATCAGTACGGCCTGAGAAGGAGGTCGGCACGGGTCTGCTGGCGGATCTCTAGCGCGATGGTCGCGACAACGAAGATGGCGACGGCCAGTCGAATGCG
>JBKJON010000330.1:0-3981 GCA_046595715.1 Marmoricola sp. | reverse complement strand
CCCCGGCACCCTCTCGGCCTGGAGCCCGCCGCAGGGCCCCGGCGTCCGCGTCGACGGCGGCTACGAGAACGGCGAGACCGTCCCCGGCGCGTTCGACTCGCTGATCGCCAAGCTGATCGTCTCCGGCCGCGACCGCACCCAGGCCCTCGAGCGCTCGCGGCGTGCGCTGTCCGAGTTCGTCGTCGACGGCATGCCGACCGTGATCCCGTTCCACGCAGCGGTGGTCAGCGACCCGGCCTTCATCGGCACCCCGGTCGAGGCCCCGGAGGAGTTCGGCGTCTACACCTCGTGGATCGAGACCGAGTTCGACAACCAGATCACGCCGTACGCCGGAGCCTCGGCCGAGGCCCCGGAACCCGATGAGCGCACCAAGGTGACCGTCGAGGTCGGCGGCCGCCGCCTCGAGGTCGTGCTCCCGGCCGGTCTCGCCGCCCCCGGTGGGGCCGCCGGTGGGGCAGCCGGTGGGGCCAGGAAGCCCAAGCGCTCGGCCGGCAAGAAGGCGGGCGCGGCCGCCTCGGGCGACTCGGTCGCCTCGCCGATGCAGGGCACCATCGTCAAGGTTGCCGTCGAGGAGGGGGCGACGGTCGCCGAGGGCGACGTCATCGTCGTGCTCGAGGCGATGAAGATGGAGCAGCCCCTCAAGGCCCACAAGGCCGGCACCGTCACGGGGCTCAAGGCCGAGGTCGGCACCGGCGTCACCAACGGCGAGGTCATCTGCGAGATCAAGGACGCTGCCGAGTAGACCTGGGCTTCCACCGTTCCGCCGCCCCCGTAGCGCCCCGGACGTCATACCTCCTGGCTGAGTTGGGTGCCGCTTCGCATGACGTCCCGCGGGAGGTCATCCGGCAGGGTCGCCCTCAGAGCCACTTCGTAGGACGCACCTCAGCGCCCACGGGCCTGTCCCCGACCTCGGAGGAGGGACTCGACCGCCTACCGGCGAGTAGATCTCGGGGTGATGAAAACCACGTGAAGAACGTGAGGAGAATTTCGGGTTCCTGGAGAGAACATGATGTACTCCTCATATGACTCAGCAACCCCCCACCACGCTGACCCACGACCACGCGACCCCCGAGCGGGGCCTCAGCCTCGCCGACCGCCTGACCGACGGCGAGGAGTTCGCCGTGACCTTCGGCGGCCAGGGCGCGGACTGGTTCGGCACCCTGACCGAGCTGGCCGACGAGCACCCCGACACCTCCCGGGTCGCGCACCTGGTCGAGGAGTCCGCCCGCCTCGTGCAGCCGGTCGCCGGCCAGCTGGTGGCCGCCCTCCCCCGCGCGTTCGAGCCCCAGGTGTGGCTCACGGACGAGGTCGCCCCGCGCGCAGCAGAAACCGCCAGCGCCGCGCTCGCACTTCCCGGCGTCCTCCTCGCCCAGCTCGCCACCCTCGACCTGCTCGCCGACGAGGGCCTCGACCTGACCCGGGTCTCCCCGGTCGCCTCGGTCGGTCACTCCCAGGGCATCCTCGGCGTGGCCGCCTTCGCCGGCCGCCGGGAGAACAGCAACGACAGCGACGTCCAGCTGATGGCGATCGCCCGTCTCATCGGTGCCGCCGCCTCGATCGTCGGCCGCCGCGCCGGCCTCGTCGCCCACGGCGAGGAATCCCCCATGCTGGCCGTCAGCGGTGCCGGCCTGGCCGAGGTCGAGGCCCTCGTGGCCGAGGTCTCAGAGTCCGGCGACGCCGCCACCGTCTCGGCCATCAACGGTCCCCGCCGCGTCGTCGTGAGTGGCACCAAGGACGCCCTGCGCCGTCTGCGCACGGCGATCGAGAAGCGCAGCGCCACCGAGGCGGCCGAGATCGAGTCGAAGGTGCGCGGTGGGCGCGCCTTCAACCCGACCGTCGAGTCGATCCCGGTCGCGCTCGGGTTCCACCACCCCGCCCTCGCCCCGGCCGTCGACATGGCGCGCGACTGGGCCGAGGCCTGCGGCCTCGACGCCGCCCTGACCGCGCACCTCGCCACCGCCATCTGCCTCGAGACCGTCGACTGGCCCCGTGAGCTCACCGACGCCGTCGGACCCGGCACCCACTGGGTCGTCGACCTCGGTCCGGCCGAGCTGTCGGCCAACATGACCGGTCGCGCGCTGCGAGGTCGCGGCGTGACCGTCATCCCCGCAGCGACGACCAAGGGTCGCGACCTGCTCTTCACCCCCGGCGCCACCGTGCCCCGGTCGGCCGACTGGTCGGCGTACGCCCCCCGGCTCATCGACCGTGGCGACGGCAAGCCTGTCGTCGACACCGCCTTCACCCGCCTCACCGGCAAGTCCCCGATCCTGCTCGCGGGCATGACGCCGACCACTGTCGACCCCGAGATCGTCGCGGCGGCAGCCAACCGCGGCCACTGGGCCGAGCTCGCCGGTGGCGGCCAGGTGACCGAGGAGATCTTCGCGGCCAACATGGCCAGGCTCTCCGACCTCCTCGACGAGGGTGCCACCGCGCAGTTCAACGCGCTCTTCCTCGACCCCTACCTGTGGAAGCTCCAGCTGGGCGGCCAGCGCCTGGTGCAGAAGGCCCGCCTCGCCGGCGCGCCGCTCGACGGCGTCGTGATCAGCGCCGGCATCCCCGAGCTCGAGGACGCCGTCGCGATCATCGAGGACCTGCACGAGTCCGGCATCAGCCACGTCGTGTTCAAGCCCGGCACCGTGAAGCAGATCCGCATGGTGCTCGCCATCGCCCGTGAGGTCGAGACCACCGTCATCGCGCACATCGAGGGCGGTGTCGCGGGGGGACACCACTCGTGGGAGGACCTCGACGAGCTGCTGCTCGCGACGTACCCCGCACTGCGGTCGGTCGAGAACCTCGTCGTCTGCGTCGGCGGGGGCATCGGTACGCCGGACCGCGCGGTCGACTACCTCACCGGCACCTGGGCCACCGCCCACGGTGAGGCGGCCATGCCCGTCGACGGTGTGCTGATCGGCACCGCCGCCATGGCGACCAAGGAAGCCACCACCTCGGCCGCCGTCAAGCAGCTCCTGGTCGAGACGCCCGGCATCACCCCGGCCGTCAACGGCGGCTGGGTCGGCGCGGGCCGCAGCGACGGCAACGTCACCTCCGGCCGAAGCCAGCTCGGCGCCGACATCCACGAGATCGACAACGCCGCCTCGCGCTGCGGTCGTGTCCTCGACGAGGTCGCCGGTGACGCCGAGGCGGCCGCCGCCCGCAAGGACGAGCTCGTCGCCGCCATGGCCGAGACCTGCAAGCCCTACTTCGGCGACGTCGCCGAGATGACCTACGAGCAGTGGCTGCGTCGCTACGTCGAGCTCGCCGGCCCCGGGGCGACGACCCACTCCCTGACCGGAACCGGCACCCCCGCCTGGCTCGACGTCACCTTCCGGGACCGCTTCGAGGCGATGCTCGACCGCGCCCTGGCCCGGGTGCACCCCGAGACCTCCGGCACCATCGAGCGACTGGACTCGGACCTGGACGAGCCCACGGCCGCGATCGACGACCTCGTCGCTGCCTACCCCGAGGGCACCAGCTGCCTGCTCCACCCCGCCGACGTCTTCTACTTCCTCGAGGTCTGCCGCCGCCCGGGCAAACCGGTCAGCTTCGTGCCCGTGATCGACGCCGACGTACGCCGCTGGTGGCGCTCGGACTCGCTGTGGCAGGCCCACGACGAGTCGTACGACGCCCACCAGGTCATCATCATCCCCGGCCCGGTGGCCGTGGGTGGGATCACCGTCGTCGACGAGCCGGTCGCCGACCTGCTGGACCGCTTCGAGGCCGCGATCGTGGCCGAGCTCGGTGACGCCACGCCGCTCGCCGCCGCCAGCCGCAGCACCGTCGGCGAGGGCACCACCGCCCTCGACGCCGCCCTGGCCTCCGCCGACGTGGTGTGGGCCGGCCGCGTCGTGGCCAACCCGCTGCACCGCCTCGGCGGCACCGCCGCCGAGCTCGTCGCCGACGGGGACGACGCCGTGCTGCGGGTGCCCCTCACCCACGGTTCGCTCGAGCTGCGCGTCGACCTCTCCGGTGTCGCGAGCGGTC
>JBKJON010000283.1:0-3126 GCA_046595715.1 Marmoricola sp. | reverse complement strand
GCGGCGTACCAGACGGGGAAGGCGGCGAACATCGCGCCGATCGCGGTGATCAGCCAGACCTCGTTGCCGTCCCAGACCGGCCCGATGGTGTTGATCATGACGCGGCGGCGCTTCTCGGTCGTCTCGCCGTCCTCGCCGCGGCCGAGCACGGGCAGCAGCATGCCGACACCGAAGTCGAACCCCTCGAGGACGAAGTAGCCGGTCCACAGGACGGCGATGATGATGAACCACACGGTGCTGAGCTCCATTGCGGTGCAGCTCCTTTCGAGTCAGGGACAGCGGTCAGTAGGCGAAGGCGAGAGGGGCGTCGTCGTCCTGGTCGGCGGCGACGACGGGCTCCTCGAACGGTGGGGCACCGGCCCGCAGGTAGGTGAGGAAGAGCTTCACCTCGATGACGGCGAGCACTCCGTAGAGCAGCGTGTAGACGACCATCGAGGTCACGACCTCGCCGGCCGAGACCGACGGCGAGACACCGGTGCTCGTCGACATGACGCCGAAGACCAGCCAGGGTTGGCGACCGACCTCGGTGAAGATCCAGCCGAAGCTGTTGCCGAAGATCGGCAGCAGGGGTGTCGCGAGGATGACCCACTGCCACCACCTGGCTCGGGGGATGCGGTCGCCACGCGTCGTCCAGAGCACCATCAGCGCGATGAGGCAGGCAGCCATGCCGACGCCGATCATCAGCCGGAAGCTCCAGTAGGACAGCGGGATGTTGGGCGTGTACGTCGCGTCGGCGGTCAGGGGGTTGCCGCTGCCGTACTTCTGGGCGTACTCCGCCTTGAGCTCGTTGATGCCCTGGACGCTGCCGTCGAAGTGACCCGTCGCGAGGAAGCTCAGCAGGCCGGGGACGGTGACGGCGAACTTCTCCTCGCTGCCGTCGAGCGAGCCGATCGTCAACAGGGAGAAGGGCGCGTTGCCGTCCGAGCTGTCGTACAGCGCCTCTGCGGCAGCCATCTTCATGGGCTGGACGTCGGTCATGATCTTGCCCTGGATGTCGCCGGTGACGGCCAGGGCGAGGCCCGCGACGAGGGTGACGACCGCGCCGAGGCGGGTGGCCCGGCGGTACATGCCCTCGTCCCTGCCGACGTCGATCCGGCGCAGGTGCCACAACGCGACGGCCATGACGACGGCGCCGCCGACGAGGTAGGCCGCAGCGACCACGTGGGGGAACGTCACCAGCTGCACCTTGTTGGTGAGGACGGCGACGAAGTCGGTGAGCTCGGCGCGCTGGGTCTCGGGGTTGAGCCGGTACCCGACGGGGTTCTGCATGAAGGAGTTGGCGCTGAGGATGAAGTAGGCCGACAGCAGCGTGCCGACGTGCACGATCCACATGCAGCTGGCGTGCAGCCTCTCCGGGATGCGGCCCCAGCCGAAGATCCACAGCCCGAGGAAGGTCGACTCGAGGAAGAACGCCAGCAGCGCCTCGATCGCCAGGGGGGCGCCGAAGATGTCGCCGACGAAGCGGCTGTAGTCCGACCAGTTCATGCCGAACTGGAACTCCTGCACGATCCCCGTGACGAGCCCGAGCGCGAAGTTGATCGTGAAGAGCTTGCCGAAGAACTTGGCCAGCCGCAGGTCGTCCTGACGGCGGCGACGCACCCACGACGAGTGGTACCAGGCGACCAGTGCGGACAGCCCGATCGTGACCGGGACGAACAAGAAGTGGTAGACGGTGGTGATGGCGAACTGCCACCGGGCCAGATCGAGGTTGTCCATGGTTGCTCCGGGTATCTCTGCGGGACTTCGGGGCGCTACTACAGGTCGTAGTACATACTACGCCGCGTCGTAGACCTCGCGACAGGGGCGAAGGTCCCGACCGCCCATGAGCCCCGCCGCCCCGTCCTCGTCCCCGCTCGCTGGGCGGGGGTGGTCGAGGGACGGGAGCGTCCTGGGGTCTTCGCGCCGCGGACGCTGGTCGATGCGATCACCCGCGCCGGGGGGGAGAGCCCCTGCTCGTCTGGGCCTCGGTGGAGGCCGGCCTCCCCGCGGCTGGGCGGCTGGTCCAACCACCACCAGGCCTGTGACCGGCTGGCCGACGGCTACCTCCTGTCAGCCACGACCCCGGACGGGTGCGTCGAGGGGATGGAGTCGATCGACGGGCGAGTGATCGCCGTGCAGTGGCACCCGGAGGTGGATGCCGCGGCGGTGCCGCACCAGCAGGCCCTCTTCGACCGGGTGGTGCGCGCCGCGGCCCCCACCACCCTCTGAACCCACCTGACCGACTCTTCGCCAGACGGTCACGTCGAGGGCACGGGGTGTTCGCCCGCGGTGCCGCAGGCAGGGGGAGATTGGGCGGGTTCCGCCCGCCCGACTCCCGAGGAGTACCCATGGTCGACCTCGACCGCCGCCGTTTCCTGCAGATCGCCGGAGGTGCGGCCGCCGCCACGATGCTCGACCAGAGCATCGCCCGCGCCGCCGCCATCCCCGCCAACCGTGCCACCGGGTCGCTCCGGGACGTGGAGCACGTCGTCGTCCTCATGCAGGAGAACCGGTCCTTCGAGCACTACCTGGGCAGCCTGCGCGGTGTGCGCGGGTTCGGCGACCCGCACCCGGCACTGCTGCCGAGCGGCAAGTCGGTCTGGCACCAGTCCGACGGCACCCGTGAGTACCTGCCGTTCCACCCCACGGTGGACGACCTCGGCGCACAGTTCCTCGAGGGGCTCCCGCACAGCTGGACCGACGGCCAGAACGCGGTCAACCGCGGGCACTACGACGGCTGGGTCCCGGCCAAGGGCACGACGACGATGGCCCACCTCGAGCGGCAGGACGCGGCATTCCACTACGCCCTGGCCGACGCCTTCACCGTCTGCGACGCCTACTACTGCTCGTTCATCGGCAACACCGACCCCAATCGCTACTACCTGTGGTCCGGATGGACCGGCAACGACGGCAAGGGCGGCGGGCCGGTGCTCTACAACGACGAGCTCGGTTACGACTGGATGACCTACCCCGAGCGCCTGGAGAAGGCGGGCGTCTCGTGGAAGGTCTACCAGGACGAGGGTGACGGGCTCGACGCGCCGGGCTCGTGGGGCTGGACGAGCGACCCCTACATCGGCAACTACGGCGACAACTCGCTCCTGTACTTCAACTCCTACCGCAACGCACAGGCCGGCAACCCGCTGTTCG
>JBKJON010000140.1:0-7712 GCA_046595715.1 Marmoricola sp. | reverse complement strand
TTCGTCAGGTCGGGCAGGAACTCGTGGAGCGGGGGATCGATCAGACGGATGGTGACCGGCAGCCCGTCCATCTCGGCCAGGATCTCGGCGAACTCCTCGCGCTGCATCGGAAGCATGGCGTCCAGGGCGGCATCCCGCGCCGTGTCGTTCTCGGCCAGCACGAGGTTCTCGACCAGGGTTCTGCGTTCGCCGAGGAACATGTGCTCGGTGCGACACAACCCGATCCCCTGGGCGCCGAACCGGCGCGCCCGCGCGGCATCCTCGGGGGTGTCGGCGTTCGCGCGCACCTCCATGCGGCGGACGCGGTCGGCGTGACCGAGCAGGGCCGCAACGGCATCCACCACCGGGTCCTGGATCTTCCTCCCGTCGAAGTAGCTGACGACGGCCGAGTCCACGACTGGTACGTCGCCGGCGAAGACCTCGCCGCTGGAGCCGTCGAGGGAGATGACGTCACCTTCGTGCAGGGTGGCTCCACCTCGGACCTGAACCTGCCTGGCGACGAGGTCGACGAGCAGCGCATCGGCCCCGCAGACACAGGGGCGTCCCATGCCACGGGCCACGACCGCGGCGTGCGAGGTCTTGCCGCCACGGCTCGTCAGGGTGCCCCGGGCCGCGACCATGCCGGGCAGGTCGTCAGGGTTGGTCTCCTCGCGCACGAGGATGACGTCTTCACCCCGGGCGCTCCAGGTGACGGCGGTCTCGGCGTCGAGTGCGACACGGCCCACTGCGGCGCCGGGGGAGGCGCTGATGCCCGCTGTGAGAAGTGACCTGGGGGCCTGCTCGTCGAACCGGGGAAACATCAGACGGCCGAGCTGAGCGCCGGTGACCCGCCTCAGCGCCTCGTCCAGATCCACGAGCCCTTCGGCGACCATGGCGTGCGCGATGCGGAAGGCGGCCTCAGGGGTGCGCTTGCCCACGCGGGTCTGCAACATCCAGAGCTTGCCGTCCTCGACGGTGAACTCGATGTCACACATGTCCCGGTAGTGCTTCTCGAGGGTCGCCATGTGCTCGAGGAGCTCGTCGTAGGACGACTTGTCCAGCTCTGCCAGATCAGTCAGAGGCATCGTGTTGCGGATGCCGGAGACCACGTCCTCGCCCTGCGCCTGCTGCAGGTAGTCGCCATAGACCCCGCTCGCACCGTTGCCAGGGTCCCGGGTGAATCCGACCCCGGAGCCGGAGTTCTCACCGCGGTTGCCGAACACCATGGCCTGCACGTTCACCGCTGTGCCAAGGTCCTCGGAGATGTGTTCGCGTCGGCGGTAGAAGCCCGCTCGAGGCGTGTGCCACGAGTCGAACACCGCGCGCACGGCAAGGTCGAGCTGTTCTCTCGGGTCCTGGGGGAAGGCGCGACCGGTGTGCTGCTGGATCAGCTCCTGGTAGGTGCGGACCAGCTCCTGCAGGTCGTCGACGTCGAGGCCGCTGTCACCGACCCGGGAGCGAGACTCCTTCAGCCGGGCGAGGGCGGAGGAGAACTCGGCGGGGTCGATCCCGAGGACGGTGCTCCCGAACATCTGAAGGAGCCGCCGATAGGAGTCGTAGGCGAAGCGATCGCCACCGTGTCGCGCTAGTCCGTGCACCGACTCGTCGTTGAGACCCACATCGAGGACTGTCTCCATCATCCCGGGCATGGAGAACTTCGAGCCCGACCTGACGGAGATCAGCAACGGATCTGACCGGTCACCGAGCGTGCGCCCCATGTCCCTCTCGAGCCGGGCGAGGTGACGACCCACCTCAGCGTCGAGGCCCTCGGGCACCGACCCTTCCCGGAGGTAGATCCGGCACGCGTCGGTCGTGATGGTGAATCCGGGTGGAACCGGTAGACCGAGTCGGCACATCTCCGCGAGGTTCGCCCCCTTGCCACCCAACAGATCGGCCTGGGAACGGTCACCTTCAGCGAAGTCGCGCACATAAGTGGTCACACCTGCATGCTGCTCTGCTCACGGTGCCGGGTGAAGGGGCCAAGGTCCCGTCCGGGCCTGCCGGTGGACCTTGTCACCCCCTCAGCCGTCGATGACCTCGCTGAGTGGGCGTCGAGACGTGCGCGGAAGCCTGCTGCGACTGGTCTCCTGCCAACCGACGCGAAGGAGGATCTGGGGACGAGCCATGCCGTCGAAGACGTCATGGTGCAAGGCATGCCGGGTCTCGTCGACCTCGATGACCTGGCTGAGCGGCACGACCGAGAAGCCTTCGTGGGTGGCTTGCAACCACATGGCGCTGAGTCCCTGCCCTGCCTTGAGCCATGACAGCTGGTCGTCGACGGCCGAGCAGAGCACCATCAGGCCGTCGGAGCTTCCGATCACGTCGCTGCTTGACGGTTCAGCGGTCTGGGCCGCGAACCGGGTTGCGTGGGTCGGTGGTCGTCCCTGCGTGGCGGGTGCGGCGAGCGAGGCCTGGATGCCGTCCACCGTGGTGTGGTCGACCCATTCGTCCTGCTCGTCGACGAGCCTCGGGTTGGCCGCCTGCACCTCCATGGCGCGCTTCACCAGCTCTTCGGTTCGGAATCGGGCGGTCGCCTCGGTCAGGGCGACGGCGTGCGCACCCCACGCGGAGGCAGCCTTCGACAGGTGAGCAAGGCGAGCATCGGGGATGGGCCACGAGGTGAACCGGCGTCGGTCCGTGCATCGTCTCTCGAGCGAGACGAGGGCATCCGTGGACTCCTCCGTCTCCACACCGGCCGTGAGGTGGATGCGCCCCAACGGGCCGTCCTCAGCAGACGAGAGCATCAGCTCGGTGTCAGCAGTCAGGCCCAGTGCTCGCGCTGCCACCACGGCATGGTGGAGCGCCGCTCCACAGCTCAGCACGAGGTTGCGTCCGGTGGGGTCACTGACGAGCAGCTGGCGGCTCCGGTCGGCGTAGAGCTCGACCACCGCGTCGTCGATCACCCGCCAGCGCCAGGGCTGGGTGTTGTGCACGCTGGGGGCATGGCAGGCGAGCTCGATCACGCGGCGTGCGAGAGCCGAAGTGGGCGTTTTCATGTGTCTCCTCGGATGAGTTTCGACGGTGGGCGGTCCTCGGCAGGGGAGGTCGAGGGGCGCGTGCGCCGCTGGTCATCGGACGCACCTTCATCGTGAACCGCGGCCGACGCCCAGGGCAGGGGCCAAAGTCCCTACCCCGCAGGCAAACGCAGCCTTTCCCGGGCCCTAGGCCCCGCCCGTCCAGGGACCTCTGGCACTGGTACGGCCACCTGCCCGGTGGTGGCCTGAGATCACACCCACCGACTAGGAGCACCAACACGATGGAGACCTTCGTGATCGTCCTGACTGTGACTCTCGCCGTCATTCTGCTCGCCCTGACGATGGTGGTCAGGATCGTGAAGCAGTACGAGATCGGCGTCGTGTTCAGGCTCGGACGGGTCCAGGGTCCACGCGACCCGGGCCTGCGCGCCATCGTCCCGTTCGTCGACGTGATGCACCGGGTCTCCAAGCGCATCGTCACGATGCCCATCCAGTCCCAGGGAATCATCACTCGCGACAACGTCAGCGTCGACGTCTCCGCGGTGGCCTACTACCGCGTGGTGGACGCGGTGAAGTCCGTGGTCGCCATCGAGAACGTGCGGGCGGCCATCGACCAGATCGCGCAGACCACGTTGCGCAAGGTGGTGGGCCAACACACGCTGGACGAGACCCTCTCCGAGACCGACCGGATCAACCTCGACATCCGCGAGATCCTCGATGTGACCACGGTGGAATGGGGCGTAGAGGTGACCCTGGTCGAGCTCAAGGACATCCAGCTCCCCGACAGCATGAAGCGTGCGATGGCACGGCAGGCCGAGGCGGAGCGCGAGAAGAGGGCCAAGATCATCAACGCCGAAGGTGAGTCCCTGGCGGCTGCCGCACTCGGCGAGGCGTCGGACACGATGATGGCTCACCCGCTCGCCTTTCAGCTGCGCAACCTGCAGAGCCTGGTGGAGATAGGGGTGGACAAGAACACCACGGTGGTCTTCCCGGCGCCGCTGATGTCCACCATCGGCGAGCTGGGGGCCTTCATGGCTCGCGAGACGGCTGCCTCTTCGGAGCACGTGCCGCCCGCCGAGCCCGTGGTCGCCCCTGCCGTGCTGCCGGTGTCGACCAACGGCTCGGGTGTCCGCTGAGGGACCGCCTCCTCAGGAGTGCGCGCGCTGCCGTGCTCCTCGAGCCCAGGGCCGCGGCTATCGTCCGCTCGGCGTCGCCTCCGCGCCGGTCGGCGAGGACGGTGCGCCCGGAACCTTCGAGGTGCACGGGGTCGTTCCGGTGCGCACGGCCCGAGCCTGAGGCTTCCGTGGCGACGTGACCGGCCGCACCCAGGAGTGGGTGCGGGTTCCGGTCTGGCCGGCGACGGTGGCTGGCTGCACTGGCTGCACTGGCTGAACGTCGCCGCGATCATCTTGCTGACCGTCACCGACTTCTACATCGCCGACCCGTTCTTCACCCGGGTGACGGACAGCGCACGGGCTTCTTCATGGGCTGGGTCCGGTTCGTGCACTGACCTCCGCGGTGCGGGCCGTCGAGCGGACGATCGCCAGCGCCAGGTCGTGCACGGGCCAAGTGTCCGAGTCCCCGACCCACGGACGCTCTCCGCGGCGGTGGGGTGATGATCGCAACGCGCACACTGCGACTGAACCAGCTCGTCGAAGGCACGGGTGCGACCGTTGGGGCGCGGCTGTCCGCGAACGGGGCGGTGGCCGACGCCTGGTTCACCATGGAAGGCATGCCAAGGATCGAGCCCCTGCTCGTGGGCCGCCCCGTGGTCGTCGTGCCCGGGATCGTCGAGCGCTCTGGGGCACCTGTCCCGTGGCTCACCACCTGGCCGGCATCGACGCGGCCCGGGCCCGTGACCGCGGCGGCTTCGCCCGAGGCGTCGTCGCCGTGGCGGGGTCGGACAGCCACTTCCCACGGCGCGACGATCACCACGCCCACCCCCAGGACGAGGCCTGGCTCGCCGGTCTGCTCGGCGCCTTCATGCACGCACACGGGCTGTTCGACCTGCTCGGGAGTCCACCCGGGCGACTTCGCGCCCCGCTGGAGGCCGCCATCAGGGTGGCCGACCCCTGCCTGCCCTGCACGTCGTTGCCGTTCGGCCGGATGTCGGTGCGGCTGCGTATCTCCGACGCTGCGTCGGCTCTGGTGGCCAGCTGGTTGCTCGAGCCCCCCTCCGTGATGGCCACCGCCGGCCCACCTCGAGAGGGGAACTGACCATCTGTCTGGGAGTGCCGGGCCGGATCGTGCGGATCACCGGGGTGCCGGGATTCGCGATGGCCACCTTCGACGTCGGCGGCATCAGCCGCGAGACCTGCCTGGCCTACCTCCCGGATGCTGTGGTCGGCGACTGGTGATCATGCAGACGGGCTTCGCCGTCACGCTCCTGGACAAGGCGTCCGCGCAGGAGTCGCTCGCACTTTTCGGCGAGCTCGGCTTCTGGGACCGGACCCTGCATGAGCTACCCGTGCACCGAGGCATCGTGGAGACCGTCTCCGAACGAGTGATCAGTGATCCGGCGCCGTCTCGGCCACCACCGTGGTCATCAGGTCGTGGAACTGAGTGGGTTGCTCCCACAGGGGGCGGTGTCCGGAGGTCTCGAAGGTGACGAGCTTCTTGCTCGGTGCCTCGAGGAGGTCGAACCACTGTTGTGCCGGGACGGCCCGCCCTGGTGTCTCGTGGGCGCCCTGGGCGAGATACACCGGCACGTCGAGGCGGGTGGCTTGGGCGCGGAAGTCGATGTCCTGGATCTGCGGGTAGAGCACCGAGAAGCTGTCCATGAACCCGTCGAAGATGTGGAGCTTGTCGAGCAGTGTGTACTCCCCGACGAAGATGTTCTCGCCCATCGCCCCGGCGCCCTCGGAGTTCCGGGTGTGGTCGTAGGGGTAGACCTCGTGCTCGTAGGACAAGGTCGGTTCGTAGTCGATCACGCTGGTGTACGGCGGCGGTCCGCTTGTGGTCAGCGTGTTGACCAGGTCGCTGTTGCCGCTATCGCGGGCCCAGGCGAGCGTGTCGCGGTAGTAGGTGCGGTCTGTCTCGGCGGGGTCGACCATCTGGCCGACGCCGATGAAGGCCGAGAACAGCTCCGGTTGGCGTTGGGCGGCGAGGACGCCGAGGATGCTGCCCCAGGACTGGCCGACCAGGTAGACCTTCTCCTGCCCGAACCGGTCCCGCAGATAGTCGGTGACCTCGATGGTGTCAGCGACAGCCCGGTCGAGGGTCAAGGTCGAGGTGGGGCCGAGCTGGTCGTAGGACTTGCCGGCACCACGCTGGTCGAGAGTGACGACGACGAAGTCGTCCTCGAGCGCCTGGCTGTGGCGGCGCATCGCGCCCAGTTCGCTTCCGCCGGGGCCTCCGGCCAGGAACAGCAGCACGGGGTTCGCGATGCTGCGCCCGCGGATCATCAACGCGAGGTCGTGACCGCCGATCTCGACCCTGGTCAGCTCTGCGATGCTGCGGGCGACCGTTTGACCGTTGGCATCGACGATGGGGTCGGTACTGGCGGGCCGGGCGACGAAGGCAGCGAGAGCCGCCAGTGCCACGGCGGTGATGACGACGACACCGCGGCGCAGCCACCGACCCAGCCTGCTCAACAAACCACGCTGCGGACGGGCGTTCGAGAGCCGACGTCGCGTCCAAGCGGCACCGAGTGCTGCGCCCAGCACCATCGGCAGGAGGGTCAGCAGGCCGTGGACGCCGCGGCCGAGCGCGAACGCGATGATGCCGTAGGTGCTGCTCAGTTGGATCCCGTCCACGGTCGGCCCGGTGAGCCCGATCCGGGCCAGCTCGAACACCACGGCAAAGGTGAGTGGAGCCACGACCATGGCCCATCGGGTGCGGAGCAACACCCCGGCGACCAGTCCGACCAGCAGCCCGAGAGCCATCGCGGCCAGTCCCTCGAGCGTCGACATCGGTCCACGCGGTGTCCACCACCTGGCGATCAAGGCGTAGAGGACCGCAGCGAGGATCGCGAAGCCCCAGGCCAGCCGCCTGTCTGCCCACACGGTCTGCAGGAGCACTCCCCGGTTCTCGGCGCCGTCATCGGTCGCTGTCACCGAAGGCTGGTCCGGGCCTACGGCTAGCTGGCGATTCGTGTGCACGCTCATCACAGAAGCTCCTTGCAATTCCTTGGTGCGGGTAGGTGTCTCACACGACGTCTCGTCGTTGGACCGCCACGAGTCCGGCGGCAGCGGGGACGACTGCCCAGGCGCCCACGGCCAGCAGAGCGGCCCACAGGCTCACCTCGGGGCTCATGTCGGGGCTGGCCCCGGAGATGACGAGCAGCAGGGACATCGGGATCCACGACGCGACATCAGTGAACAGCTGAGCACCGAGCGGCGGGACTATGAAGAGCAACAGGACCGCGGTGGTCACTGCACCACCGATGTTGCGGATGAGGGCCCCGAGGCCGGAACCGAGGACGGCACCTACCGCCCCGGCCAACGTCGTGGCAGCTAAGAGCTGGGCGACGCCACCCGCCGACACCAGGAAGCTGTGGCCGGTGCTCGGCAACGCCAGGGCGACCCCGACGGTGACCAGCGCCTGCCCGAGGAAGGCCAGCACCGCCCCACCCATCAGCACCGCAATCAGCTGGGCGAGCACTGCCCGGGTGCGGTGGGGGGAGGTCAGGAACATCGGCACGACCGTGTGGTGCCCGTACTCACGGGCCACGGCGATGGCGCCGAAGAGGCTGGTGCCGATCATCGCGTTGGAGGCGAAGGCCATCAAGGACTGTTGGTCCGCGGCGGTGGCGACGAA
>JBKJON010000019.1:0-2529 GCA_046595715.1 Marmoricola sp. | reverse complement strand
GTGGCACGGTAACTCTTGGCGCCCTCGACGTTGCGCTGCAACTCACGGCAGACCGTCGAAGGAGATCGGCCCAGACCACGGGCGATCTGCCGGACACCTTGCCCGCCCGCGTGAGCGATAGCGATCTCTTCCCGCTCAGCAAACGTCAGACAACGCCCCTTCAGATCACGTCCTCGGCGCGGACGCACACCGCCAGATTCCCGAAGCCAACGCCGGCCCTTCTGCCGATATGTACCGGCCTCGGCCGCGGCCCCGGTGATGAACTCACCCCGGGCCATCGCCGCCCAAACGTCTGTGACACCTCAGCAACCATGTGGTCAGAGAACCTCACGCACAACACCTTCAATCAGTCGGGTGTTGCGATCACCGATAGAACCCAAGGTTCCCTCAACGGGCGTCGGCGTGGTTCTCGTCCGGCTTCTCTTCGATGAGCTGAGTGAGGTTGCCGCACGTGTCATCAAAGACGGCCACCACAGCGGTGCCGATGTCAGTCGGCGGCTGCGTGACCACGCCCTTGCTGGTCAGCCTGGTGTGCTCAACCTCGATGTCATCGACGGCGACAATTGGGTTCACCACGACCCGGCCGTGGTCGAATGCTTCGGCGAGGGCGTTGCTCGACCAAGCCGACCAGGTCGGATCGTCGGTGACGATGTCGAGCAGGACGTTGGAGTCGACCAGGGTGACGACGTCACTCGCCACGAAGCAACTCCATCAGGTCGTCCGTGGTCTTGTTGGTGCTGGCGCGGCCGCGGAGTCGGTTCACCATGCGGCTGCCGCGGCTCTCGGCACCCTCGCTGTGCACGATCCGCAGGGTGTTGCCGTCTTCGATCACCTGAACTTCGTCGCCCTCGGCGAACCCGAGACGGTGGCGCAACTCGGCGGGGATCGTCACCTGTCCCTTGCTGTTGAGCTTCATGGCTTCCTCCGCTCTGTAGTACCTACCCGGCGTAATAC
Source organism: Marmoricola sp. (assembly GCA_046595715.1). Lineage (GTDB taxonomy): Bacteria > Actinomycetota > Actinomycetes > Propionibacteriales > Nocardioidaceae > Marmoricola. The sequence continues at coordinate 1,575 of JBKJON010000019.1, read as the reverse complement.
ATCGTACTGCCCAGTCCGCCACCCTGTGGCAAAGTCACGCGCAGAACGCTGAGCCGCTCGAGCGTGGGCTCGTTGGTCGTTTACTAGTCGTAAACGCCCACGGAAAGCCCGCCTTCGGCGAGGAATCCTCCGAGCGATCAGTCGCCGAAATCGGGATGCCCCGGCTTGCCGGGGTGTCCGGCCGCGTGACCGACAACCTGTCGGCCTCGCAGGTCACGGCCCAGTCCGACGACACTCTGGACTCGACTAACGGTCTCCGGTCGAGTTGGAATGGCGACACAGGACCGCCAACCCGGCGGCATGATCACCACCGAAACCGTCCGGAGAACCGGTGACAGGGCGTACCCCCCTGCCAACGCTTCGAGGCACCCCAGCTGTCCGCAGCGACACTGCACCGTGCTTTCGCCCACGGCCATGTGGCCGATGTCTCCGGCACAGCCCTGTGCGCCGCGGTGCCCGTCCTCGATCGGACGTTCCCCTTCGGACATACCGTTGAGACCGTGGCGTACGTCGAGGGCGGACGGGCCGATGGCAACGGCGTGAGGCGCGTTTGCGCCGTTGAGAGCGCGGGGGCGTGACCTGAAACAGGCGCCGGTTGAAAAGTCTCGGTTCAGGCTGAGGCGACGAGCTCGTCCATCGTGATGGCATGTCCGGCCGCGCACTCGACGTGCGCCGTCACTGGCGCGCCGCAGCCGGCATGGGTGTAGGAGGGTGAGGGTTGGTGGGGGAGGTGCTCGGTGCCCCAGGCCGCCAGGGCGACGAGCGTTGGCACCAGGTCGGCGCCGGCGGCAGTGAGGACGTACTCGTAGCGGGTGCGCTGGCCTGGCTCGCGGTAGGGCTCCTTGGTCAGCAGCCCGGCCTCGATCAGCTCGCGCAGTCGTGAGGAGGCGACGGTCTCGGTCAGGCCCGCGCGACGGACGAAGTCATCGAAACGCGTGGTCCCGTAGGCAGCCTCCCGGATCAGCAGCATCGCCGAGCGGGTGCCGACCACCTTGAAGGTGCGCTCGATGGGGCAGAAATCGGGGCGGGCCATCCGGCGGGGGTTGGCGAGGCGGCCTTCGAGTTGCACGGACATGGACCTAATCTAGCGGCTGACTTGGCAAAGACATAGCCAGACCTTTAGAGTCCTGACTATGCCCAACCCAAGCCAGACGAGGACCCGACTCGTCGTCCTCGTGGCGATCGGCGCCGCGTTCATGTCCAGCCTCGACCTGTTCGTGGTCAACGTGGCGTTCGACCAGATCGGTGCGAGCTTCGGTGCGAACCGACCCGGCGGACCGACCGCGGGGGATCTCAGCTGGGTTCTGAACGCGTACGCCGTGACGTTCGCAGCACTTCTCGTGCCGTTCGGCAGGCTGGCCGACCGTTACGGACGCAAGCACATCTTCATGGGTGGTCTGCTGCTGTTCACGCTGGCCAGCGTCGCGTGTGCGCTCAGCGGCAGCGTGTGGGTGCTCGTCGCCTTCCGGGTCCTGCAGGCGGCGGGGGCAGCGGCGATGACCCCGACCAGCCTGAGCGTCTTGCTCGCGGCGCTTCCGGCGGAGAAGCGGCTGGGCGGGGTGCGCCTCTGGGCGG
>JBKJON010000506.1:0-5912 GCA_046595715.1 Marmoricola sp. | reverse complement strand
CACGACGGTGCCATCGTCGAGCGTCATGGTCAGTCCTTCGTCCCCGATCGTGAAGGCGCTGGCCGTTCGCCCCAGCAGGTACGTCGGGTCGGCGCTGGACGCCTGCTCGACCAGGTGCTCCACCAGCTCACGCCCCTTGACGTTGACGAAGCCCGCCACGTCGAGGATCGCCTTCTCCGGGTAGAGCGCCGAGACCTGGCCGCCGAGCTCGGGCAGCGAGTCGACGAGAGTCACGCTCATCCCGCGGAAGCCTGCGTAGTAGGCGCCGTAGAGCCCGGCGGGACCCGCCCCCACGATGAGCAGGTCCGTCTCCAGCTCACGCGTCTGGTTCCGTACGCCGTTCTCTCCGACCATGGGCAGAGCCTTTCGCCGCGACAGAAAACTGGAACGCGTTCTGATCCGTCAGAACGCGTCCATCTTGGACACGCGCCACTCTCCCCCATCACGGGTCAACGTGACCAGCACCCTGTTCTGGTCGAGTCGCCGGTTCCCGGATCCCTTGGCGGTGGTCACCTGGTTGACGAAGACCAGCGCTTCGACCTTCCGGTCCGTGGCGGAGACGATCGAGGTGGCGAGCACCTTGGCGCTCAGCTTCACCTGGTTCTTGATCGTCTGGTCCTTCACGGCGTCCAGGGCCTTGGTGTACGCCGCGCGGAAGCTCGGGGCGAGCAGCTGCGCCGACGCCTGCATCTCCGCGTCCAACGTCTTCCAGTCGTAGGAGAGCACCTTCTGGGTCAGTCTGGGCGCCGCCTTCATCCCGGCGTCACGCGCCTGGCTCGAGGTGATCACCCCGCTGGGCGCGCGGCCCTCCTCGGGGTCGTTGCTGCGGTACCAGGCGAAGGCGGTCGTGCCGGCCAACAGCACGCAGAGCAGCACCAGGGGGACGAGCAGCCGAACGCCCGCCAGGAACGGCACCCGCTGCGGCTCCTCGCTGGTGTCCGCCACGTCAGCCCACGAACTGGAGGTCGGAGGTGAGCCAGGTGTCGCCCTTGCGGACCATCGTCAGCCTGAGCCGGTGATACCTCGGCTGGGCCTTGCCCTTGGTGGACCTGTTGCGCACCTGGGAGTCCGCCGCCACCAGCACCACGGCGGCGTCGGCGTCGATGTCGCCCACACCGACCGAGACCACCTTGCCGATGGAGACCGCCCGCGAGCCCTGCGCGGAGGTCTTGAGGTCGACCTTTCCGGTGTCGTACTGCTTCTTGAACTCACCGGTGGAACCGGCGAGGACCTTGGCGATCAGCGGGTCCATGTCCTCATAGTCGACGGTCAGGAAGGCCAGGGTCTCCTCGCGCGCCGCCTCGGTGACGGTCTTGTACTCCGCCGACAGCATCTCGGCCCGCGAGTCACCAGGCGCCGCCGAGGCGCCGTCCTTGAGCAGCAGGACGCTGGCGACGAGCAGGAGCAGCGCGAGCATCCCGAGCGTGATGTTGGTCGCGCGCCACGACGTACCGGTCGGTCCAGTGTCACCTCGTGCACTGGTCCACGGGCTCGGGGAGGGATCAGTCACGCGTGCTCACCGGTCCCGTCAGCATCCGTCTCCATGTGTCGTCTCCGAGCACGTCCGTCGTCCTCCCTGGCCGCCCAGCACCAACGTCTCGCCGTTGCGCCTTCCTCCCCGGTCTGCGCATCGTACGGCGACACACGGTAGCCCTCCCTCACCGACGGTGCGGCTCTAGACTCCGGCGGGTGAGCGAGTCCCGGGTCGTGCCCCACCAGTGGCCAGGAGTGTTCCAGCGCCCCTCGGCCCTGTTGTTGTGCGTGCAGCTGCTGGCGGTCCTCGCCTACCCGTTCCTCGACTCCTCGAGGGTCGGCTCCGCGGTCCTCGGGGTGATCTCGATGGTGGCCGTGGGGCTCGCACTGTGGGTGGTGCGCCGTACGCCGGCCCTGACGTTCATCGCGGTCGCGCTCGGCGTACCGGCCCTGGCGATGACGGTGCTGGAAGCGGCGCTACCGGGTGAGACCTGGGTGGTGCTCACCAGCGCCCTGCTGCACGCGCCCTTCTACCTCTACGTCTTCTACGGGACGATCCGCTACGTCTTCCACGACGACCACGTCACCGCCGACGAGCTGTGGGCCATCGGGGCTGCGTTCACCGTCCTGGCGTGGGGCTTCGCCTACCTCTACGTCGTCGTCGAGATCATCTGGCCAGGCTCTGTCGAGCCCCTCAGCGCCGGCTCGGGACGCTTCTTCGACCTGCTGTTCTTCTCGTTCACCAACCTGACGAGCGTCGGGCTCTCGGACATCCTGCCCGTGGCGAGCCACGCCCGGTCGGTCGTGATCCTCGAGCAGGTCGCCGGTGTGCTGTACGTCGCCATGGTGATCTCCCGCCTGGTGGCGATGACGGTGCGCGAGAGGAAGTAGGTCAGTCGACCTGGGTGAGCCGGGGCTCGTCCTCGGTGCCGAGCTCGTCGCGCTCCTCCGGCCCGGCCTGCTCCCGGAGAGCCAGCGCCCTGGCCCTGCGGCGGTAGCGCCAGATCTGCGTGACGCCGAGGGTCCAGAGCAGGTACTGCACGCTCATGGCCCACCGGAAGGCCGAGGCGGGATAGTCGGTGCCACCTCCCGGAGTACGCCAGTCGAGCACGAAGCCGATGGCCACGACCAGCGTCAGGGTGGCGGTGAAGCCGCCCTGGTTGATGATCCCGGTCGCGCTGGCCAGGCGGTGGGCGGGGTTGGAGGTCCGTCCGAGGTCGAAGCCGACCATGGAGGCCGGCCCGCCGACGCCGACCACGACCACCAGCAGCACGAGCAGTGCCAGCGGGGCCTCGCCCGGCCAGAGCAGCACGACCGTCCAGATGCTGATGATCGCCGTGATGATGCTCAGCACGAACGTCGAGCGGTGCCACGGGTGTCGACCGACGAGCCAGCCGAGGACCGGGCCGCTGCAGATGCTGGCGATCACGATGAGGGTGAGCAGCAGGCCCGCCGTTGACGGCGAACGACCCTCGCCGCGCACGAAGAAGGGGTAGCCCCACAACAGGCTCAGCGTGGTGGCGCTGAACTGCGAGGTGAAGTGCATCCAGAACCCCAGTCGCGTGCCGGGGTGCGCCCAGGAGGCGGCCAGGCTCTCCGTGATGGCACCCGGCGAGAGGTTGGGCCCGCGGAGGTTCCGTCCGTGGGGCGCGTCGTGGAGGAGGAGCAGCACCGCCACCATCAGGACGACCCCGAGGGAGGCGGCGAACAGGTAGGCCCGCGTCCAGCCGAACTGGCTCAGCGCCCAGGTCATCGGCACCGCTGCGGCGATCGCACCGACCTGTCCGAGCATGCCGGTGAGCTGGGTGATCACCGGGATGCGTCGCTGCGGGAACCACGTGCTGACCAGGCGCAGCACGCAGATGAACGTCATCGCGTCCCCGACCCCCACGAACCCACGAGCCACCAGGGCGACCGGGAAGGTCGTGGAGAACGCGAAGACCGCCTGCCCCGTCGTCATCATGACCAGGCCGGTGAAAAGGACGCTGCGCGAGCCGAACCTGTCCACGGCCAGTCCGACGGGGATCTGCATGCCCGCGTAGACGAGGAGCTGCAGCATGGTGAAGGTCGCCAGCTGCGTGGCCGAGATGTCGAACCGCTGGGCGGCGACCAATCCGGCGACGCCGAGCGAGGAACGGTGGAAGACCGCCAGGACGTAGACCAGCAGGCCTACCAGCCAGACGATCCAGGGCCCCCGGAACGTGGACTGGTCCGAAGGCCGAGGGGAGGACGACACTCCCCCCATCCTACCGTCGGTCGAGCGGCCCCTCAATCGAGGCAGAACTCGTTGCCTTCGGGGTCGACCAGAACGATGAACCCGGTCTCCATGCGGCCATCAGGCTCCACCCGCCGCAGGCACGTGGCACCCAGGATCACCAGCCGGTCGCACTCGGACTGCAGCGCGGACATCCGCTCGTCGCCCTCGAGGCCGGGTGCTGAACGGACGTCGAGGTGGACCCGGTTCTTCGCGCTCTTGCCTTCGGGCACCTGCTGGAAGAAGAGCCGCGGCCCGGTGCCGTCGACCGGCAGGGCCGCCGAGCGGGAGTTGCGTTGGTCCGGGGGCACTCCGACGCTCTCGAGGAAGGCGTCCCAGGTCTCGAACCCGGGAGGCGGAGGCTGCTGCTCGTAGCCGAGGACCGCGACCCAGAACCTGCACAAGGCGTCGGGGTCCGCGCAGTCGAAGGTGATCTGGACCTCTCTGCTCATGACCTCCTCCCGAGGAGACGCGATACGAGCGCCCGCTGCTCGGAGACGACCGAGGTCGTCGGAGCAGCCGGGCTGCCGGTCTCGACCGGACAGCTCGGCCCGTGAGCGGTGGCAGTGGACGAAGCAATGGTGGACCCGGGAAGTGACGCCGGGTCGGTGGAGAGCCGAACGATCTCGGAGAGGAACGAGTCGACGTCCGCCATGTCGTAGCCCTCACGCAGCCGCACCGGGGTGAACTGCACCTCGCGGATCCGGGCCACGAGGTCCAGCCGGGCCGGGCTCACTTGGTCGCCTCCATCATCTGCCGCAGCTCCTTCTTCAGGTCGGAGATCTCGTCGCGCAACCGGGCCGCCACCTCGAACTGGAGCTCGGCCGCCGCGTTGCGCATCTGCTCGGAGAGCTGCTGCACCAGCTCGGCGAGGTCGCTCGTCGGGATCCCCACCGTGTCGGGCAGCCGCTCGTGCATCCGCGACAGCCCGGGCACGGGTGCCTTCTTGCTCTTGTCGCCCCTGGCCCCGGTGCCCTGCCAGGTCGCCAGGAGCTCCTTGGTGCTCTCGTCCTCGCGCGCGAGCATCTCGGTGATGTCGGCGATCTTCTTGCGCAGCGGCTGCGGGTCGACGCCACGCTCGGTGTTGTAGGCCACCTGCTTCTCCCGGCGGCGGTTCGTCTCGTCGATCGCCATCTCCATCGAGGGCGTCATCCGGTCGGCGTACATCACGACCTGGCCGGAGACGTTGCGCGCCGCACGACCGATGGTCTGGATCAGCGACTTGTCGGAGCGCAGGAAGCCCTCCTTGTCGGCGTCGAGGATGGCCACCAGGGAGACCTCGGGCAGGTCGAGTCCCTCGCGGAGCAGGTTGATGCCGACGAGGACGTCGTACTCCCCCAGTCGGAGCTCGCGGAGCAGCTCGATGCGCCGCAGGGTGTCGACCTCGGAGTGCAGGTAGCGCGTGCGGACGCCGTTCTCCAGCAGGTAGTCGGTGAGGTCCTCGGACATCTTCTTGGTCAGCGTGGTGACCAGGACCCGCTCGTTCCGCTCCACCCGCAGGCCGATCTCGTGCATCAGGTCGTCGATCTGACCCTTGGTCGAGCGGACCACGACCTCGGGGTCGATCAGGCCCGTCGGCCGGATGATCTGCTCGACGACGTTCTCGATCCCGCCGCCCTTGCTGATCTCGTACTTGCCCGGGGTCGCCGAGAGATAGATCGTCTGACCGATCCGGTCGACGAACTCCTCCCACCGCAGGGGCCGGTTGTCCATGGCGCTGGGCAGCCGGAAGCCGTGGTCGACGAGGTTGCGCTTGCGGGACATGTCGCCCTCGTACATCCCGCCGATCTGCGGAACGGCGACGTGCGACTCGTCGACGACCAGCACGAAGTCCTCGGGGAAGTAGTCCAGCAGGCAGTTGGGGGCGCTCCCCCGGCTGCGGCCGTCGATGTGCATCGAGTAGTTCTCGATGCCGGCGCAGGAACCGACCTGGCGCATCATCTCCACGTCGTAGGTCGTGCGCATCCGCAGCCGCTGGGCCTCCAGGAGCTTGCCCTGCCGCTCGAAGGACGCGAGCTGCTCCTCGAGCTCGGTCTCGATGCCGGCGATGGCGCGCTCCATCCGCGCCCCACCGGCGACGTAGTGCGTCGCCGGGAAGACGTAGAGCTCGTGGTCCTCGGTGATGACCTCGCTCGTGACCGGGTGCAGGGTCATCACCCGCTCGATCTCGTCGCCGAAGAACTCC